>JAKQFZ010000011.1 GCA_029558215.1 Candidatus Omnitrophota bacterium | reverse complement strand
CCATCATCAATGGCACATCCAACTACATTCTGACAGAAATGGCAGAGCATGATCGGGCGTTTGAAGTCGTGCTTCGAGACGCTCAGAATCAGGGATACGCTGAGGCGGATCCGACTTTTGACATCGAGGGGATTGACTCGGCCCACAAGATATGTCTGCTGGCGTCCACGGCTTTCGGCGTCAGAATTCCCTTCAAGGATATCGCGGTGGAGGGAATCAGCCGCATTACACCTGAAGATCTTCAATACGCCGCAGAGATGGGTTACAAGGTCAAACTCCTTGCCATTGCCCGTGATCTTCCCAGCAGCGTGGAGATTCGAGTTCATCCGACCATGATCCCCAAGGATACAATCCTGGCATCTGTGAACGGCGTCTACAACGGGGTGCTGCTGCGCAGTGAACCTCTGGGGGCCACGTTCCTCTACGGGCGCGGTGCGGGGGGCGATCCCACCGGTGGCGCGGTTCTGGCTGATGTCATTCAACTGGCACGAAACCTCGCACGCGGAACAACCGTGGTTCCTTTCCTGAGACCGGACTTCCCGTCCAAGCCTATCAAACCGATGGCAGAGGTCGAGATGTCCTACTATCTGCGTTTTGTCGCAATCAACCAGGCAGGTGTGCTGGCCAAGATCTCGGCCATCCTTGCCAAGCACCGCATCAGCATCGCTTCGGTGATTCAGAAAGAGAGCCGTTTTCTCGAACCGGACATGGTTCCCATCGTATTGATGACTTACCAGGCACGGGAGCGAGATGTGCGGATGGCACTGACAGAAATCGAGCGGCTGGATGTGATCAAAGGTGAGCCACTTCTCGTGCGTGTCGAAAAACAACTGAACTGAGGGCTATTGATGCTGGACAGACAAAAGTATCTCGTCTTGGTGCCCGACGGAATGGCCGACGTTCCGCTGGATGAACTGGATGGCAAGACGCCGATGGAGTACGCCAAGACTCCGAACATGGACAGGTTGGTTCGTGCCGCAGAAGTAGGAACCACATGCCACGTACCAGACGGCATGACACCCGAGAGCTCGGTCGCCAACATGTCCATCATGGGTTACGATCCCACGGTCTACTTCACCGGCAGGGGGCCGATAGAAGCCGCGAACATGGGACTGAACCTGGAGGGAAAGATTGCCTACCGCTGCAATATCGTGACAGTCAAAGATGACATCATGGTGGATTTCAGCTCGGGGCACATCACCATTCCTGAAGGGGCTGAGCTGATGCGGAGCCTTCAGGAATCCCTTGGCAACGATCGCGTCACATTCTATCCCGGCCGCAGCTATCGGCATATCCTCATGACCGGCCCCGAGGGCGCGGACTGTCGGAATATGCCTCCCCATGACATAGTCGGTCAGAACATCTCCGAGCATCTTCCAACGGGGCAGGCATCCGAAATGTTGCGGGACTTGATGGAGCGTTCCAAGGATGTACTTCGAAATCATCCGGTGAATCTGAAACGAATCCAGGAAGGCAAGAATCCCGCGACGCAGATTTGGCCGTGGGGACAGGGGCCGAGACCAAATCTGCCTTTGTTTCAGGATCTTTTTGGTCTGACTGGAGCAGTTATCTCAGCGGTAGACTTGATTCAGGGCATTGGAAGACTCATCGGTTTTCGGGTAATCGAAGTACCCGGGGCAACCGGATTTGTTGACACCAACTACGAGGGAAAGGCGGACGCTGCGCTCAAAGCATTTGAAGAGGTGGACTTTGTCTATATTCACGTTGAGGCTCCTGACGAATCAGGCCACTTGGGAGATGCCAAGTTGAAGGTTCAAGCCATTGAAGATGTGGATACGAGAGTCTTGGGAAGAATTCTTGAGAAACTTCCCAAGCCTTACCGAATACTGATTCTGCCGGATCATCCGACGCCAGTCCCTCTGAAGACACACTCAACGGATCCGGTTCCGTTCCTCATCTATGACAGTTCCTGGTCAGAAGCACGAGGCTCAGAGCGTTTTTGCGAGCGCACGGCACAGAGCCGGGGCTTCTGGATCAAAGAAGGCTTTCGGCTCATGGGTCAATTCCTGCGCATGGGGACGCTTCGCAATGCGCCATAGGACTCTGGTCGCGGCTGTTGTCAGTTTCGGGGAGAGTCTGCGGACTCTGTCATCAGGCATTGTCGTTGTGACTCTGCTGGGCGTTGTTCTGTGCGGATGTGGCAGTCCTGAGCCTCTCTCGATTGAAGGCATGGTGTTCATTCCCGCGGGCAGTTTCATCATGGGCAACGACGACGGAGATCCTGACGAAATCCCAGCGCACAAGGTCAGACTCCACAGTTACTACATTGCAGAACACGAAGTCACCAACGAGCAATACGGCACTTTTGTCAAGGCAACAGGATACCGTCCTCCCAAAGGATGGGAGCATCCTGGATTCAGTGATCCGAAAGCCCCTGTGGCAGGAGTTTCCTGGATTGACGCAGTGAAGTATTGCCAATGGCTGGCACAGGAGACAGAAAGACCGTATCGCCTTCCAACAGAGGCGGAATGGGAAAAGGCAGCACGAGGCACTCGAGAGTTCGTCTTTCCCTGGGGTGATTTCTGGGATCCCTCCCGCTGCAATTGGGGATCGGAACCCGTCGGATACATGAGGCATACCGTTCCCGTGGGGTCATTCGAATCCGGAAAGAGTCCCTACGGCGTCTATGACATGGCTGGCAACGTCTGGGAATGGTGCTCGGACTGGTATGATCCCGGCTACTACCAGTTCAGCGACAAGGTCAGCCCACAAGGCGCATTCACGGGAACACAAAAAGTCGCCCGTGGCGGCTGCTGGAATGACAACTCCCGCTATTGTCGAACAACCGACCGCTGGCCAGTCGAGATGACCTGCAGAGAACTCTACGTGGGGTTTCGAGTGTGTTTGTCGAAATAGGTAAGAGCCGGCAAGATAGTCCTGCCGGCTCTTGTGTTGTTCAGTGTGTGAAGTCTGTCTACTTCTTGTTGGCGACGTAGGGGTTTTCAGTGATGCTCTTTGGGATAGACACGGCCGGGAAGAGCGGTCTCGAATAGACCGGCAGCGCAGCGGGTCCACCAATGAGATAGATGAACTCGTTGACAAACTCCTGGGTTGGACCGTCAAGGTGATTGATGAACTCCAGGGGCACGCAGCGCTCTTTCGCGGCGATGTTTGACATATCCGTCAGATCCACTCGGGTAACTCCCTGACTGCGGGTGAGGATGACGGACTTCTTGTCCTGTCCATTCTCCAATGCCTGAATGCAGCCGGCACCCACCTTGAAGGCTTCCGAGGCATCCACGGAAGACATCATGCAGCTTCTCTGAATATGTTGCGGAATGATGGCGGCGTCTTTGACCGAACCACAAACCGCTTTGACCTTGAGCTTCTCATTGATGACCTGGGCGATAAAGGTCCCCGGCGAGAAGGACGTTGCGCGTCCATGCTGGATGTTGCCATGCTGATCGGTGGCGACCTGAGTTGCGTGCAGTTTGGCGAGCGACTTGCCGGTCTTGCGATCAGTCAGATCTTCCTGAACGACGACGACCGCAGAGCCCAGTCGAGTGATGACCTCATCCAACTTCGTGAGAAACTCTTCTTCGTCGTAGGTCACTTCTTTGCTCAGAATGATGTGGGGTGCCTTGTCGGGATCGATATCGCCCTTGGGATCTACTTTCGCAAATGCAGTTCCCTGGGCGAGCCATCCGGCCTTTCGACCCATGACCTGGTAGATTGCCACTGGAGCGATGTCCCACGCCTGAACGACTTTGCCATCAATGTTGAAGTTTGCTTTCACGCGATACGAAGAAAAATCGCTGTCCAGATTCTTGATCGCCGTCGCGTTGAACAGGGCGGCAGAACCGTAACCCGGGCAGTGGTGGGTCACGGGCAGATCGTTGTCAATGGTCTTGATGCCATGCATCGTCGAAACGCCTTCGGCAAAACGGCTTAGACCGAGCAGCTGATCCGAGGAATCATTGCCACCGAAGTAGATAACCGCATCAATTCCCAGAGCCTTCAGATGTTCCGCCATCTTCTGGTATTGGTC
>JAKQFZ010001179.1 GCA_029558215.1 Candidatus Omnitrophota bacterium | reverse complement strand
ACATCATGCTTGATGAGAAGGTAAAGACCGATGTCGAATCAGATTGAAGTTGTGTCAGTGAATATCTCGAGAGAGAAGGGAACAACCAAGGAATCTGTTCCTGGCATAGAAGTAGACTCCTTTGGGGTCGTCGGAGACGCTCATGCAGGAGCCTGGCACAGACAGGTGAGCCTTCTTGACTATGAGAGCATAGTGCGTTTTCAGTCCCAACACGGTATCTCGGTATCTTCGGGTTCTTTTGCCGAGAATATCACGCTGAAAGGATTTGACTTCTGTGGTGCCTCTCTCTTGGATCGCTTCAGAATTGGTGATGTTGAACTCGAAGTTACTCAGATTGGCAAAGCATGCCATGGCAGTGGCTGCGCGATCTTCAATCAAGTCGGTGAGTGCATCATGCCCAAGGAGGGTCTGTTTTGCCGTGTCCTGAGCTGTGGTTCTATCAAGCCGGGAGATGTCGTGAGGTATCTTCCAAATACACTTCGGTTCAAGATTGTGACGCTGAGTGATCGGGCATTCTCAGGGCAGTATACCGACAAGAGCGGACCTTTAGTCAGAGGGATACTTGAGGAGCATTTTGCCGGCAAGCGTTGGAAAGTGCAGATGGATAATATCCTCATTGCCGATGACGAGGAGCGTTTCTGGGAAGTTCTTGAAGATTCACAGGAAGATGGGATTGATGTGCTCATCAGCACAGGCAGCACAGGAGTCGGCCCGAGGGATATTGCTCCAGATGTGGTCACCGATTTCTGCGAGAAGTTGATCCCAGGGATCATGGATCATATTCGACTCAAGTGTGGTGCAGATAGTCCGAATTCGCTCATCAGTCGGAGTCTGGCCGGAGTTTCTGGAAAGATGCTTGTCTTTGCTCTCCCAGGGAGTATGAAAGCTGTTCGGGAATACCTGGATGAGATATTGACGCTTCTCGAACACCTTCTCTTGATGGTGCGTGGAATTGATGCTCATTGACCTGGGGAGGACGCAATTTGTGTTGAACGAGACAGCCAAGGATTCATGCACATGGAACGTCGTGCGACTGACTGATTGTGGCCAAAACAGACTCGGTGAGGACTCTTGTCTTGCCATTGAAGATGTTTTGACTCTGGAGATTCAGGACGTGGGTTCATATACACTGATGTGTACGCCAAGCGAGGTTCTCGCGCTCGCTGTCGGCTTTGCTTTCACTGAGGGCTTGATCGAAACGATAGACGACATTGGTACGCTTTCACAATGTCCCGATGAGCCTTTGACAATTCGGATGCAAAGGGTGGGTTCTCGAAGCGTTTCGGAAACACCGCGAAACCTGATCGTCTCAACTGCTTGTGGCATGTGCGGTGGAAGAAAGGCGGTTGAAGAGATCCTCTCCGGCATGAACAAAGTCTCGGAGACGCTCTCTCTCAGTACAGCCCTGTTTCCAGTGATTATGGAGGAGATGCGCAAAAGGCAAACCCTTTATCTCAAAACGGGGGGCGCACACGCGGCAGCGATATTCGATAAGGATGGTCAGATTGTCTCCGTCGCTGAGGATGTGGGGAGGCACAACGCTCTGGACAAGGCAATTGGCAAATCTCTCCTTGCACGAATCCCTCTTTGTGGTAAGGGCGTTGCACTTTCGGGACGCGTGAGTCTTGAGATGGTCTCCAAGGCGGCTCGTGCTGGACTTGAACTCATTGCTGCGGTCTCGGCGCCGTCATCCCTGGGTGTCGAGAGTGCTGATCGCTGTAACATCACCCTGTGTGCCTTGGTTCGGGGAGACAAGGCAACAGTCTACACACACCCTAAGCGGTTGGTTGAGATGAATCTCACCTGATTGGTTGTGTGTTTTCCATGTCTGGTTTCCTTCTTCTTCCACCTTGTCCCTTTCCAACGGTTCTGCCGATTGAGTTGATTCTCCGATTCATGCAGAGGTGACAGTCTGAAGAGGATTCACGGATACACGCCTTTGCTGGATAGATCTCGTATTTGGAACGGAATTGAACAGGCGTCAGATTTGGCATGACAATGTTCGCTCCGCGGCTGAGTCCCAGTTCTCTGCCTTGAGAGAGGTTGAGCGTTGCAAGGGCAGTTGTGCTTGGGATGTTGGCTTCAGGGCAGACCAAACGGGTCAACGCTATGACTTTGTAGGTCATGAGTTCTGTGTTTGGAACCTGTTCTTCGGCTGGTATGTCTGTCTCCCAAGTCGCCTGAGCGAGTGGGGTCTCAGGATGGGGGATGTAGGGACCCACTCCAATCATGTCCAGATCCATGCTCTGGAAGGTCAAGATGTCACGCGCAAGAATGTCATAGCTCTGTCCTGGAATACCAATCATGACACCGCTCCCGACTTCAAAGCCGAGTTCTCTGAGAGTATTCAGCATAGCGAGGCGATCATGGATCTGGCCGGCGCGGGCAGGATGAATCCTTCGGTAGAGATCTGGATCGGAGGTCTCAAAACGAAGCAGATATCGATCCGCACCTGCTCGACGCCAGGCGCACAGGTCCTCCTCGGGACGCTCACCCAGACTGAGTGTAACGGCAAGAGAGGTTTCCTTCTTGATACGTTGGATGATTCCTGACATCCATTCCGATTGGATTCCGTAGTCCTCCCCCGACTGCATCACGACAGTTCCGTATCCGAACTGGATGGCCTGATGGACGCATTCCATAATTTCATCTTCGCTCATGCGATAGCGCTCCAGAGCCGAATTGTCTGCTCGGAGACCGCAGTAGGTGCAGCGGCGCACGCAGAAACTGGAGATCTCGATCAGACCTCGCAGGTGCACCTCGTCGCCAACGGATCGCTTCCGGATTTCATCTGCTTGTTGCCAAAGCTGCTCCAGAAGAGCCTCATCGTTCTCTCTCAGCCATCTCAGGAGAAAGGCAAGATCGGTCATAGAATTTCCTCCCAACTCCAAGTGCACAAGCGCAATCGTGATCGTAGTGCAGGAATGCCCAACACAGGTCTTTCGGCACAAAGTTTCTCTGTCTCAAAGGAAGCCAGACTTTGGAAGAGTCGGCTTCCTTCACGAGCGGGCTCCACGCAGAGCTGGGCATAGTATGCGTACCCGAGGCGCTGGCCTTTTCAGGATGACTTGGCTGAAAATCCCAAGTACCCTGAGTCGCGATCCTATCACAACAAGGCATGGCTTTTGAAATCAAAACAGAATGGATCAGGCGGATCGAGAAAAATGCTTGACAGACCGTCTCGATACAATATAACGTTTAAGCAATAAATTGTAGTGTGTTGTTGGTTTGAGATGCCAATGCTTTAGAGGTGGCTCTGCTTCATCAATTGTGAATTCTCAGGTTTGGGTTTCCTTGCCTTCGGGTAAGGAATTCAGTGTTTTGTCTATCTTATAGGGAGAGGAGGTTCTGGTATCTTGTGGGGACAGATTCCTGTGACATTTTGGGCATTGTTCATCTGGACGTTTGGACATTTGGGCTCTGTGCTTGACTTCCTTTCATGTTCTAGCCAGAAGCCCTATTCTGAACAATTCCATACCGCCCAAAGTGTTTATAGGAAAGCGAATTTGGCTGAGATAGGGTGGGTCTGTTGAGCGGGTCTGATGGGGTGTGTCGGTCATATGAAAGGTGAGGAAGCAAGAAATGAGCGTTAGTCCAAAGATAGTCTACCGTGTGAGTCTTGTGTTTGTTGCTTTGGTCGCGTGCTCTGCAAGGTCTGCAAGCGTAGAACCGCCGGGATGCATCGGTGGAGCAGGAGAGCCATCCATTCGGGTGTCTAGGGTCAGCACCGAAGAATTGGATAAGGCTTTTGAACAGGCATCCAAGGAGTCTGGTGTTCCTGCAGATATCCTGAAAGCGGTGGCGCAGGTTGAATCCAATTTTGTTCAGGACGGACCGACCTGCGACTATGGCTACGGCATTATGCATCTGGTGGACAACACTTACTGCCAGACTTTGCAGGAGGCCGCAGATCTTATTGGTGTCAGTCCAGACATTTTGAAGCAGGATGCTGCTGCAAATGTTCGCGCAGGCGCTGCTCTCATCGCCAAGTATGCCAAAGAGACGGTGGGCAGCACAAAAGATATGCGGGACTATTTCGAGGCGCTGAAGAAGTTCAGTGGGCTTATTGATGAGCAATTGCAGGAGTCTCAGGCGTGTGAATATTTCCGCGTTCTGGGTGTGGATGTTGTCGATCTAAAAGGGGCAGATTCCACAATTCAATCTACCGACTACGGTCCAGCCATCTGGAATCCGGCCGACTCATCCAACTACACAGTCGGTCGAGGTGGTGTCGCTGTTGACCGTTGGGTCAACCACTGGATCGGCGTGGGAACATATGCTGGAGCCATCTCCTGGTTCAAGAATCCCGCATCCAATGTCAGTGCACACTTCGTGTGCCGTTCCTCAGATGGGGAGTTGACTCAGATGGTTCGCTTCGCCGATAAGGCCTGGCATTGTGGATACTGGAACTCTCGAAGTGTCGGCATTGAGAACGAAGCAACCGAATCAAATCCGGGACTCTGGAACAGCACGGCAATGTTGAACGCCTCAGCCGTGGCGTGCAGATACGTGTGCAATCTCTATGGATTCCCGAAGACCCGAACGTACATCGTGGGTCACAAAGAAGTCCCCTACGCATCAACCTCATGTCCGGGTCCGCTTCCTTGGGACACGTACATGAATATTGTGAATAATGCCCAACCCAGTTACGCGGCGCATTGGGTGGGGCAGTCTTATCCTACTACCATGCTTTCAGGTGACCAGGCGACCGTCTATCTCGACTATCAGAATGACGGTACCCAAACATGGGACGGCAATACTCGCGTTGGAACTCAGAACCCCCAGGATCGAGCCAGCGCGTTTTACGCATCCTGGAACTGGATCAATGCGTCTCGACCGAGTTCAGTGGATGCCGCAACACCGTCTGGGCAGGTTGGTCGCTTCAGTTGGATCATGTTGGCACCATCGGTTTCCACGGTGACAACCTACACAGAGCACTGGGCACTCGTTCAGGAGGGTGTGACTTGGATTGCCAATACCGGAGCATGGTTCCAGATCACTGTTGTACCACTTCCTCAGGCTCCAGCGGAATGGAAAGTGACGATGTGGAGTTACAATCATTCAGGCCTCTACACGGATGGACATCCGACTTCCCATACGGAGATGTTGGACTTGATCGGACGAGTACGTGGCACAACGCCAACGAGGGTTGACTATAAGGATGAAACTCAGGATGGTGCGACCGCCCCAAGCGGGTATTGGGGAAATCGCATCGCACCCGAGCCAGGACCTGATTTTCATGATAACTATGTCGCCAAATGTGAGACTTGGTTGTTTGCATCCAGCAGCGGAACCTGGTCGGGTTGGCACTACGGTGCGGATGATGCAGTTGAAGTTTACATGAATGGGACTCTCATTGCCTCTCACTATGGTGGTCACGG
>JAKQFZ010001177.1 GCA_029558215.1 Candidatus Omnitrophota bacterium | reverse complement strand
TCAACATTGCCGCCAGAGCCCTGAATCGGTGAGACGGTCAGACCGTGTATGTGGAAACCCGAGTTCGCAGCGTGCTGGCAGTGTGCATTCAGAACTTCTTTCCAGTCTTCGGGATCACGCACAACGCCTCCCTTCCCCACTCTCCCCTTGCCAATTTCAAACTGCGGCTTCACAAGGCAGATGACCGCTCCTTCAGGAGCAAGGACACCTGAAGCAGACGGAAGGATGAGACTGAGGGAAATGAACGAAACATCAATGGCAATGATCTGAAGCGGTTCCGGAACATGTTCCTTTTGCAGGAATCGAAGGTTGCAGTTTTCTGTCAGAATGACTCTGGCGTCTTGTCTGAGACTCCACGCCAGTTGGCCTTGTCCAACATCGAAGGCATAGACCCTGCAGGCACCGTGCTGCAGCAGACAGTCGGTAAAGCCGCCTGTGGACGCTCCGAAATCACCACACACCAGCCCTGAAGGATTGACGTTGAAGACGGCGAGAGCACGTTCAAGTTTTTCCCCACCACGGCTTACGTAGCGACAGGTCTTCCCCCGACACTCGATGGCAACCGTATCGGCAAACATCTGCCCAGGTTTCACGTCGCGCCGATCTTCAACGAGGATCTCTCCAGCGAGAATAAATCGCTTGGCTTCCTCTCGGTTTTTCGCCAAGCCCCGCTCGACAAGGAGTTGATCGAGTCTCATCTTCTGACAGCTGCTCATGCGTGGATTATACACAGACACGTGCAAGGAGACCACGTCACAAAGAACATGCGCTTTGCAGCGCGAAGCGTAGACTCTTTGGGGGGTTGAATCGTTCAATTGATGAAGAGTTCTCGGGAAGTGGTGGACCGTGCAAGGTTCTGACGTGGCACGCGGTTTTCGGTGTATGTGAAGGATGAACCACCCACCCGATGACAATGGCATCTGAGCAGGCTGGCATTTGCAGACGTGTGGGCTGTGCGCGCTCCTGCAAACGCCTGCTCATTGGAGGGAGCAGACTTCTTCAAAGTCTGGTTTCCCAGGAGGAGGCATGAAGAATGCGGTATGACCGATTGACGCTCAAATCACAGGAAGCCATCGAATCGGCAATCAGCAATGCCCGCGAGCGCAATCATCAGGAAGTGGATGTCGAACATCTGCTCATCGCGCTCATTGACCAGGAGGAAGGAATCGTGAGACCACTGCTGGCCAAGATAGGCGCTGACGTTGCAACGCTGGCTCGGGATGTGGAGCAGGCGCTCTTGCAGAGGCCTGCCGTTCATGGAGGCGGGACTTCGGATGTCCGAATGTCCAAGAGCCTTGCCCAGCTTCTAAACGCCGCCGAGAAAGAGGCCTCTCGGATGGGCGATGAATACACCAGCACCGAGCATCTGTTTCTCGCCATCGTCTCCGCAACAGCGAGCGCTGTTGCCGCAATACTGAAATCACACGGTTTGGCAAAGGACAAAGTTCTGACAGCACTGCGGGAAATCAGAGGAAACCAGCGGGTCACCAGCCAGAGTCCCGAAGCAACATTCAACGCACTGCAGAAGTATTCCAGAAACCTCGTCGAACTTGCCCGTAGGGGGGATCTGGATCCGGTCATCGGACGCGACAATGAGATTCGGCGCGTCATGCAGGTGCTCTCTCGGCGCACCAAGAATAACCCCGTTCTGATCGGAGACCCGGGTGTCGGAAAGACGGCGATTGCCGAAGGTCTGGCGCAGCGAGTTGTTTCCGGAGACGTACCTGAGTCTCTCAAGAATCGTCAGTTGCTCGCCTTGGATTTGGGAGCCTTGGTCGCGGGCAGCAAGTTTCGTGGCGAGTTCGAAGAGCGACTGAAGGCCGTCTTGAAGGAAGTGGAGAACGCCAAGGGCGATATTATTCTGTTCATTGATGAGCTGCACAATCTCGTCGGCGCGGGTCGTGCGGAAGGTTCCATGGATGCCTCAAACATGCTCAAACCGGCGCTTGCACGGGGGCAGCTGCACTGTATCGGTGCGACCACCTTGGACGAGTACCGAAAGCACATTGAGAAGGACGCGGCGCTGGAGCGTCGTTTCCAGCCCGTCCTTGTCGGTGAGCCATCCGTGGAAGACTCCGTCGCCATTCTTCGGGGACTGAAGGAACGCTACGAAATCCACCATGGCGTTCGGATCACCGACGGGGCGATCGTGGCAGCCGCCAAACTCTCTCATCGGTACATCACCGATCGCTTTCTGCCTGACAAAGCCATCGATCTCGTGGATGAGGCGGCTTCGCGCTTGAGAATCGAAATTGACAGTATGCCGACTGAGATGGACGAAATCTCCCGAAGGATCATGCAGTTGGAGATCGAGCGTGAAGCGCTCAAGAAGGAGAAAGACCCCGATTCCATCAAGCGACGGGATGCGGTACAGGCCGAAATCGCAGAACTTC
This sequence comes from Candidatus Omnitrophota bacterium, assembly GCA_029558215.1. Taxonomy (GTDB): domain Bacteria; phylum Hinthialibacterota; class Hinthialibacteria; order JAKQFZ01; family JAKQFZ01; genus JAKQFZ01. The sequence goes on along the minus strand of JAKQFZ010001177.1, from coordinate 639 downwards.
AGGAGCAGCTGAACCAGTTAAAGGCGCATTGGCAGAATGAGAAGGACGCCATCGGTCGCATCCAGCAATTGAAGGAACGAGCCGAGCAGTTGCACCAACAGGAGATCGAGGCGCAGCGTTCGGGGAATCTCGAAAGAGCCGCACAAATCCGATATGGCGAGCTTATCGAGAATCAGAAGCGGTTGGGATCCGAACAGCAGCGCCTCAACGAACTTCAGAAAGACACAAAGATGCTCAAAGAGGAGGTCGAAGAAGAGGACATCGCCGAAGTCGTCTCCAACTGGACGGGAATTCCCGTCAGCCGAATGCTGGAGAGCGAGATCGAGAAGCTCAAGCAGATGGAGGATCGGCTTCGACAGAGGGTTATCGGTCAGGATGAAGCAATCATTGCGGTTTCAAATGCGGTGCGCCGCTCAAGGGCAGGGCTTTCTGACCCGCGAAGACCGATTGGGTCGTTCATCTTTCTTGGACCAACGGGAGTGGGCAAGACCGAGCTGGCCAAGGCGCTTGCGGCGTTTCTCTTCGATGATGAGGATGCGATCACGCGCATTGATATGACCGAATACATGGAAAGGCATTCGGTTTCACGGCTCATCGGCGCACCTCCGGGTTATGTGGGCTATGAAGAAGGGGGGCAGT
>JAKQFZ010001172.1 GCA_029558215.1 Candidatus Omnitrophota bacterium | reverse complement strand
CGTCGGCGTCTGTGTTGGCGTGGGTGTGATGGTGGGAGTGTGTGAAGGGGTCGCCGTTGGAACAGTGAGCGTGAAATCCAGAGTGCCCACCTTCCCCGCTTCAACCAGAAAGACTTTCGTCATTTCCACCGAACCATACTGGGCTTTGGCGGTATATCCCACACCCGGATTGAGTTTCAGGAAAGCGTAGAATCCGGAGCCATCGGTTCGGATCGTTCCAGAGGCACCATTGCTGAGTGTGACAACAGCACCATCAAGAGCCGTGCCGCCTGAGTCTTTCACCGTCCCGCAGAGGATGCCAAATGTCGGACTGCTAAGCCAGGACGCCGCCGGAACATTTCGCCTCTCGTCATAGACTCCCGCTCGTATGGCTTCCCAGGACGCCGGCTCATCCTGCTCCAAACAGCTGTAGCCGTAGCGATAAATGTTGGTGCCGACAATGCCATTGACTCCAATCGCATACTGCATCTGGATCACATTGTTGGCGATGGTGTTCAGGTAACTGCCCGGACCGATGATCGCATGCCGTCCGGCTCGAACACTTGCGGTGAAATCCGTCCAGGTTCGGAATCCCTGTTTCTGCGCTGCGTCGGTTTCGCGCATGTAGTTCATCGGGCAGTTGAGATCGAGACTGCCTTCACTCATCATCGAAGGCCAGTCCTGAAAAACGTCATAGTAGGGGCGTGTTCGCGTGAAATCCCCCGAGGGCGGCGCGGGAAGCCAGGTGATCGTTGATGCGGACATCTTCACATCCCAACGGATCTGTTTCACCTTCGCATAGGCTTTACGAACCACCGCGCGGATTTGATCACGCCGAAATTCACTCCACTGAGCATCCGATGAATCCGGGATGCCGGTGCGACCATAGAGCGCGTTGAAACGGTTGACGCTGATCTCGTTGTATCCCTGATCCCTTCCCAGATAACGAATGTAGTCATAGTGTACGCCATCCACATTGTACTTGCGGATGATCTCCAGGATGACATCAACAATGTAATCCTGCGCTTCAGGAATCCCCGGATCGATTACTTCTTCGGAGACGGTTCCCGAGTAACTCTTGGTCTTCCATTCGGGATGCCGTTTGAGAATGTGTCCCGTCGGTGGTGTTCCCATACTGGAAACCCAGACTCGATAGGGAACAATCCAGGCATGGACTTCGATGCGCTGTCTGCCTTCGGAAGTGTTATGCGCCTTGGCAAGAATGTCTGCCAGAGGATCAGCGTAGCCTGAAGAGATGTTTGACGCGCGAGGTTCTGTGTCCGAGATGTAGTAGGAATCCCCTGTTTTGCGAACCTGAGGAAAGATCGAGTTGACGTTGTTGTCGCGAGCCACCTGGATCATCGTGTCTGTCTGTGATGCATTCAGAAAACCCGTTCCCCAGGCATAGGCCCACATGGCCTGATAGCGTTCGCTCTCCGCAGCCACATTGGTGTCAGAAGCAAAAGAGCTGACAGGCAATGCCAACAACAGACACACAAGAGACAGAAAGAAGATCGCCCTCAACTCGATCACTTCTCGCAAGAACATGCACGACTCCTCTCGATCCGTCTTCCGTCAATATCGAAAATCTTATGGCTTTGCGTCAGGATGTCAACTGAACAAATTCTCAGCCCGCGTTGCACGAGACTCAGATTCCGGTCTCAGCGAGCGGGTGAGCACCTGCGAAAAGTGCAGGGCGGGTGGGACACACGATGAGCTCCGCGTTGCGAATGAAGAGTGCTCCTACAGGCAGGCCTGAACAGACCTGCCAGACTCCTCGTGGCTGAATTGTACTTGTGAAAAGTCCGAGGGAGAACTCTCCCGTGATCCGAACCTCTGTCTCATAGACCGTTCGACCACAGACGCTCAACACAAATGTATCTATCGAACGCTTCAGCGCGAAGGGGAATCGTATTGCTGTTGCCTTGTGCCTCAGACGCAGACCGGATTCAATCGTCCAACTCAACATGCGTGAAGACTCCGAACAATGTACCGGCATCAAGGAGTGCGGAAGGCCGGCAATCCCATCGAGCCATTGATAGATGTTCAGACTGTTGGCAACAATGTGACTTGCAAGAAACCCCCTTTTACTGCCGTAACCGACACGAGCTAAAACGCGGCAGGCGACGGTCTTGGGAGATCCATTCATGGAATCGTTGGACGAGGCAAGGGGTACTGTCTTTCTGGCAGATACCCGCTCTGATGCCCCTGTCTGTTCAGAGAGAGGCCTGGAGATGTCTGTATGGAAAAGGAAGACTCCTCCTGAGACCAAGCCCATCGGGAGCATCTTCAAGTCCAGAGGAAAAGCAACACACTGCCGGAGTTGTTCATCAACACGATGGAGATAGCGCAGAAAAACGCCCGTTCCTGTCAACCGAAGTGGCGGGGGTGTTTGATCGCTTTGCATCATGTCGTTCGTTCATTTTGGACTCGGGCTGCCAGTTGACCACAGGCGGCCTGAATTCGACTGCCACGACTTTGCCGAATGGTAACTGGAACCTTCAGATGCTCCAGTCTGTCTCGGAAGGCCTTAATCTCCTGATGCCGAGGCGCTTGGAAACCCAGATTTTCGACGGAGTTGTAAGGAATGAGATTCACATGAATCAGCCTTCCCCGCACCAGAGCGGCAAGAGCATCCGCATGGGCGAAGCGATCATTGACGCCCTGGAGAAGTGTGTATTCAAAAGAGACACGCCGATGGGTTTTCTCAAGATAGGCATCCAGCGCGGGCATGAGCTGACGAAACGAATAAACCTTTGCCATCGGAATCAATTTTCTGCGCAGATCTTCCTGCGCTGCTCCCAGAGAAACGGCGAGATTGACCTGGAGTGATTCGTTCGCCAGTCGGTAGATCTCGGGCACAACGCCGGCGGTGGAGATCGTCACTCTCCTGGCTCCAATGCCGATGCCGCTTGGCGTGTTGATGATGCCGATGGCGTGCATCAGGTTGTCATAGTTGTGAAAGGGTTCTCCCATGCCCATGAAGACCAGATGATCCAACCCTGGGCACGCGCGCCGCAGAACCAGAACCTGCGCCACGATCTCGCCTGCAGTCAGATCTCTCACAAATCCCTTCTTCCCCGAAGCGCAATAGGGACATTGAACCCGACAGCCAACCTGGACGGAGATGCAACCTGTGTCACCTCGCTGGCCACGAATGGCCACCGCTTCCACCACCGAATCATCATGCCATTGGATAGCGAACTTGTGCGCTTCTTCATTGGTCAAGTGCCCTACAATGCGCGGTTCCGGAGATCCGAATTCAGCAGAGAGTCGTTCCCGAAGAGACTGAGCGAGGTTGGTCATCACCTCCCACGACGTGGCGGATTTCTGGTGGAGCCAGCTGAAGATTTGTTTTCCGTGGTAAGGCGCTGCTCCCCATCGGGTCATCAGATCCGCCCATTGATCGAGACTGAGTCCCAGCGTGTCAATGCCTGTGGTCATGAAGTCCTCGGTTGTTAGTCACTGTTTCGTTTGGGTGCCAGAGTGCAGACCGTGACGAAAGACTACTCGGGTCGTCCTGTCGCGGTCACAACATAGCGTGCGCCCAATTGCGCCTGCGCTGCCTTGGAAACCTTTCGGGGAAGCCGCGCCACATCGAGCGCCACTTCCACTTGGAATGTGCCATCTCGAAGAAGTTTCTCGCGAACCACTTCGGCATTGTGGAGCGTGTTCTCCAAGTCCTGAGCGAGACGCGCGTCTCGGGCGGCGTAGTCGCGTATGGTAAGATTCGCTTTCACCGGAATATCATAAAGCGTCCGGGCAAGTTTGCGATAGGCGATCTGCTGTGCGTTTCTGCGCGCCAACGCCTTTGCCTGAACCAGCCTGGCATCTTCTGCGGCTTCCTCACTGGCAGACTCAACAGCCAATGCTGCAGGAAGAAGGGACAGGGGCAGTTCGAGCGTGACCTGACAGACATCCTCTGACACAAAATCCACTTTCGTCGGAGTCGCCCTGCCGATCAATGAGTGAACTCTGTAACGGACTGCCTGGTTGGTGGATATCAAATCGCGCAACGTTCGATCGCCGGAAAGGGAGAGTGATTCCATCATCGCGCCAAGATTCCTCATGGCTTCTGCACGCGCTGCATGAAAAGCCTGTTGGAGTCCCTCAGTATCGGAGGTATCGTCCCTGGCCTTACCCTCACCCATGGCGCTGAGAATCTGATCCTGCCAGACAAATTGTGACGAGTCCAGATCCGGCATGGTCGTCCTGGTTCGGGGACAGAGTGCCACCCCCTGACCACGAACATAGAGTCCATACTCGCGATAGAAGCCTCGGATTCTGAGCGGAATCGAGTCTATCGGCACTTCAAGAATGACGACAACCTGACCCTCTTCCGCCGAAGACTCCTGCGCAACGATCGCTTCGGACATGACATCCTGAACCTGATCCCTCAGTTTCCATTGCGTTGTGAGATAGATGTCCATGGGAGTCACAGAATCCACGCGAGCTTTATATATCTGCTTCTGGAGATCGAGTTGTGCCGCTTCCAAAGCAGCGGCATGCGCCTCAGATTCCGTCTGATAGATCCTGTCTTCAGCGCTGACGAACGAAGCGGAGACAAGGATCAACAGAGCGAACAGAAGATAAGCGACACCCACCGAACGCGTCATCGGATCGAAACCTTTCCCGGGCTCATCTCCCGAGCTCCCGCAAACAGGCTTAAGTCGTACGCTGCTTACGCTATTCGATGATTCGGATCGTTTTCATCTTGTCACCGACGGAACCGCGCCCTGGCTCGGTAACAGCAAACTTGTCCACAACTTCCATCCCACGGACGACCTGGCCGAACACGGTATACTGGTTGTCAAGATGCGGAATCGCGCCGAAGCAGATGTAAAACTGACATCCGGCGGAATCAGGATCCTGCGATCGCGCCATTGCCACGGTTCCCCGAACGTGCTTGCGGCTGTTGAATTCCGAAGGGATTTTGTAGCCGGGATCGCCTGTGCCATCCCCTTTCGGGCAACCGCCTTGAGCAACAAATCCACGAATCACTCGATGAAAGGTCAAGCCATTGTAGAAACCTTTCTTGGCAAGACCACAGAAATTCTCGACAGTGTTGGGTGCATCGTCTTCGAAAAACTCGATCTCAATCTCTCCACCCTTCTCCATCTCAATGACCGCGCGGCGTCCTGCCTTGGTGACCGTCGCCTGCTCGGAAGCGCTGGACGCGTCCGGAGCACTCGCCGCAGGCTGCTCTGCCTTTTGCTCAATGGCCGATTCGGGTTCCGTCCCCTCAACAGGCTTCTGAGGGGCTTGCCCTGTACTTGCCTGCTGTTGCCTGGGCTTGGAACTCTCAGATGAACAACCCATCATCAGACCCACAATCAGACATACCAGTAAACCAATCTTCATTCTCTTGATGACCTCCGAAGAATCTCCTCAACCCAGGCTTATCCATTCCTGGGAAGTACTCATAAGGGGATTATACACAACATTACGTTGCGTTCAAACCAGACCGATTCTGTCGTTTCTCTATTCCCATTCCTGTGTCTCAGGCAGGATGTGCGAACCGCAACCGAAGAGAAAAATCTGCTTGTCGAATTCAGCGTACTGCAGAACTGGTTCTACCCAACACCACTTTTTCGACCAGAGGTGCGAGTCGTTCGGCCATGCGCCGATTGCCTTCGTCGTTCGGATGTGTCGGATCGTGGAATGCATCCCAGTCTGCTTCCCCACAGAGATCGAGCCCTTCAACGACAAAAGTCCTTTGATCTCCCGCTTGGATACGCTCCTGTGCTGCCTGTCTCATCAGAACTCTGAGTTTCTCTGACTTGTCGAGATACTCCGGTTCCGTCCGCTCCCTCTGTGAGTAGATCGGCGTCACGACAATGATGGGCACTTCAGGATGGGACGCCCGAATCATGTCGAGCATTTTCGCGTACACTTCGATCGGTTGAGCGCCGTAAGACTTGCCAAGGTCGAAAAGAAAACCGCAGGCGTCTATCTCGCTGACCAGAGAGACCACTTGAGGCTCGGCTCGTCCAGAACCCCCAAACCCGAGATTCACATAGTCCAGATTCAACTGACGCGCCAGTAGCGCCGGATAGGTCATGGCTCCACGAGAAGCTCCTGTGCCCTGCAAAACTGAAGAACCATAGCAGACAAGAGGTCGCTTGAGCGCGAAGGAAGACGGAGATCGAAACTGGGTATCCGCAGCGACGCCGATGGCGTCAACACGAACGTGATGCGTGTTGGGAAGATAGATCGTGATGTCCTTCATGGAGTGATCGGTCTTCTCTATGAGTGTCAGGTCAACTGTTTCCGTTCCGGAGATAACCGCACTGCCAGCCAGTTCGGTGCCGACATAGGCATCGAAAAAGCACGGCCGATTGCGTTCAGCAACCATTCGGGCACGAATGCTCAGACAGGATGTGTTGCAGGACAAACGGATGCGACCACCGCTGGGAACCAAAGCCCGATTCCAGGCACCCTGCGGAGTCGTTGCTTGGGCACGTTTCGGAAGTCGCCAGAGGTCTGGAGCGTTCTCGGCATACCACGGCAAGCCGCGCATATCCAGATTCGGATCGGACAGTTCCATCCATGTCATCTCAACACCTCTTTCAGGCAGATGGTCGGCACTTCTGAGTTCCGGCGAAGCCGACAGGACGTCGGCGGGGGCATTCCCTTTCGGTAGGCTCTGAGCATAAACCACACTGCACACGACACCCAGGGCAAACATAATCATGGCTCGCATCGGCAACGACCTCCTGCATTTAGAAATCAGCGGCACATGGAGACAGTATAGAAGACTGGGGGAATATAGGCCAGCCACGATCAGTAAGAACTATCTCGTGCGATAGGACTCAGCCAACTCATCCTGTCTCTCCTCTCTGGACAACACCCCCTTGTGACACGCTCCCTATGCGCGCCGAAATTGCCGAAGATCATCTCGCGAGAAAAGTTGGAGATGCCATGCCAAGAGGCAGTAGACCAGTGCTCCCAACGTGATCTGAACCAAGACCCCATACGGTCGAACGGCTCCAACAGCAATCGCCATCGCGGCACAACAGATCAGCGATCGGACGAGACTTCCGGAGATGCCCAGATTCTTCATGTCCCTTGTCATGGGCACAAACATCACAAGGAAGAATGCCGCCTGAGTCACAACGGACACTACCGCAGCGCCCAAGCCCAGCCATCTCGGAATCGCAAAAAAGTTGAGTCCCAGATTGACCAACACGGCAACGATGCTGGCGATAAGGTTGACGCGCTGTCGATCCGTGGCGGCCAAGACCGTGCCAACGAGAAAGTTCCCGTAAACAAAAGGCATTGTCCAGACCAGGACAGCGAAGATCGCGATTCCATCGGGGTTGTCCGGATAGATCATTCGAATCAATGGTGGCGCAACAAGGGTTCCCCCAACAGCAAGGGGCAGGGAAATTGCAGTGAGCAAACGAAACGCCTGCGCACAGATTCCATCGAGCTTTGTGCCTTTGTGAAAAAGTTCAGAGAGCACCGGATAGAGCGCCACCGAGAGCATCTGTGGAACCAACCAGAGTCCTTCAACAAGACGGTAGGCGCTGCGGTATCCCCCTGTGGCCGTCTCCCCTTTCAACTCAGTGAGCAGAATCGTGTCCTGCCGGTAGAAGATGGTGATGAAGATCGCCGCCAGTCCAAACAAAGAAGCCCCAGACACATAGCCTGACCACTGCGCTGTTTGAACCCTTCCCCAACTCCAGAGGCCTCGGCCGCGAAGAAGGAAGACCGTCGCCACCAGCACGGCGATGTTGCCCACCAGGAAGCAACCCAGAAGCGCCTGGGCACCGTAGCCAGCGTGAATCAGCAAGACACCGGCACCCACGGTCAGAAGTCGTTCCGAGAAATTCAGAAACGATTCATATCCCATCATCCCATAGGCACGCATCATCCCGCGCAACAGTGTCTGAAAGGAGAATGAGAGAAGGTACGTCAGGGCGATCAATCCAGCAAAACCCACCGACTGCTGCCTGGAGATGAAGCGCAGAAAGAGCGCCATAAGCACCAGAGCGACTGCGGTAAACGGCAAGCGCAAGGCAATCAGATTTGGAATCAGGGCGTCGCCTTCTTCCTTGCGGCGTGCCAGTTCTCGCGTTGTCCATTGCTCCAGACCGAAGTCAGCAGCGACAACGAAGATGAAGACAAGATTGAGGTAGTATTCCAGACGACCAAGCGCAGCCAAGCCGAGGACATTGGTCACATAGACGGCAAAGACGATCAGCAAGACCTTGGTCGCCGCAGCAGACAGAGAAAGAAGTGAGGTATGCCGCAGCACGCGGTTCATTGGCTGTCTTCTACCTCAGCGGTGATTGCCAGAACGACCAGCGGGCCTTCCGGCGCATCCGAGACCACGTCAATGGTTTCGATCTTCCTATCCGGAGAGGGGTTGATCCATCGAAATGAATGAAGACATGCCTTACTTCCACGAGCAGTGGTTCCAAGCCAGGCAATGCGCGTCATCGGACTGCTGCCGCTCTCCAGCCAGCCAAAGACTTCCTTGCCTTGACGAAGAGGAATCTCCACCTGCGAACCATCGTCATAGTGAACCACATACGCACCGACCCGGGTGTCCTTATCATTCGTCCAGACGGTTGCATGAAGGAAGTTCAATGCCGTAGATTTGCCGTGGACTGGAATCCCAAATACCGTGCTTGGGAAATCCTCACCCCATGAGTTTCCACACATCATCATTGCCCCAGCGACATCCGGAGCGCATGTTTCCCTGAGCCTATACTGGATTCCATCCTTCAGCCAAACCTGGCCTGTCGGCAGTCCGGCAAGATCGTGTCCCGGTGCCAACTGCAGCCATCCCTTGCCTTGTTCATCCGTTTTCAGGGAGAGATTCATGAAGGGAAACAAGTCTACTGCGATACCTGGCACCTCGTGACTGCGCGCCGCATCGTACCACAGATGCTGGAAGGCATTTGCGGCAACGTAGGTCTCTTCAAGTTCCGGTTTGTCGGGCGTCCAGGCATACTCTGCACCAAGGATATAGCAGTACAGATCAGAAGTCAGACTCTGAAGCGCCGCCGCATTTCCGAAGTATCCCGTCCAAGTGGTCTGCAACATGCCTTGGGCATTGTGTGCGCTGGCGTACTGGCTGAACGAGGTGATGTTGGTCTTCGTATTCCAGGGACAGCACAGAACATCAAGGCGATGACCGGTAAAGAATGGCACACTGGGATATTCTTTTGCTGGAGCGTAATGCCAGTCGGTGATCAGGATGTCCTTGGGCAATCGCCTCATCATATCGGTGTAGTGTTGCTCCAGGAGAATGTCTCCCCACATCATCGTGCCGACACCTTTGGACTGAAGGTATTCATAGAGTTTGAGCGTATCCATTTCATACAGTGCCGCCTTGCCCAATTTGCGGCATTCCTCATGCGCCGGAAAAGTACCTCTCATGTCGAATTCATCATGACCGATGTGAACATACTTGGGTTGACGGAAAACCTCGATGGCTTCGTCAAGCAGGTCGAACATGAGTTGGTAGCTTTTGGGATTCAAAGGACAGTAGGCGTAAGGTGCCTCGGGATCTTCAACCAGATCGGGATGTGCTTTGAAGATGAACTCCAAGTGTCCCAGGGTTTGCACCAAAGGCATGGTCTGAATGAAGTTGCGTTCGGCAATGTCCAGCAGTTGCTCCAGTCCCTTTCGGTCACATCCTCTGGAACTGGCGATCTCCGGATGGCTCTCCCATTGGTAGCCCTGCTCAATCTCAAAAACGATGGCGTTGACCTTGTAGCGCGCAAAGAGATCTTCGATCATCTTCCCGTGCACTTCAGGGGAGTCCTTGTCCAGGAGCAGATGAACACCGCGAAAGGCGAATCGAGGCCAGTCGTAGACCCGACATCCCTCCAAATAGAGACCCGATTCGTCCTTACGAAGAATCTGTCGCATTGACTGAACCGCATAGAATGTTCCGCGTGGGTCACTCCCTGACGCGGCAACACCATCGGTTTGAACCACAAGCGCATAGCCTTCCGAGCCGGGGGCATTCTTGGTGACTTCGAGATCGGTACCCTTGAGAATGGGTTCGATGAATCTGTTGCGCCAAGGTTCACCCAGGACGATCATGGAACCGGTCTGATCAAAATGATCTCCTGCTTGCACCACCTTCAGCGGTCTTTCGCCCCGTTCTTGGATTTCTCGATTCAGCGAATCTGCCGCCCAGATGTCCTGTTGTGTGCTGTCCTCGGGGATGACGATGAGCGTGTCCTGATCGATGCGGAATGATTCCCTGGTCTTTTCCCAAAGCACCGGTTCGGGAATGATAACGTCAGGGCTGGCAGCCTGATGACTGAAAGCCCGGTCTAACGCGACGGGTGCTGAGGTCGCAGAAGCCGAAGAAAACTTTGGCGTCAGCATTCCGGCGGTGCCGATGTACTGCGAAGGCACAACCATTCCGATCAGTCCGCCAAACTTCGATGGCGTGTGAAACTTGGGTCCGACGAATGCCCAGGAAGACGCCTCATTGTGGGGAATTTCATTTCGGGCAAAGTTGACTCGCCAGAATGCCGCACCCAGACCTCGGTCAACGAGCATTTCAAAGGGAATGCGAATCTCGGCGAACCAAGCACTCTCTTCCCTATGGATGGCGGCATCCCAGCCATAGGGTTCCCAGTCAACGAGCGTGTTGTGGCAGGAATATCGGATTCCAAGAACATTCACACAAAAATGGTAATAGTTGTCGCGCGAAGCGAAAGGATAGGGCGCTAGAAAGACTTCCACGCTGTCGTCGAGGTAGACCGCCGCGCCCTGTCGGGTGACTGTGGCGGAGAGAATATCCATACGCGCCTCTTGACACTCGAAGCCAACATAGATTGCCTCATCGTCATACAGCACACCGACACGCGTCTGCTGCGAAACGGGTTTTCCCGTCACATGATCCAGAAAAGGACTCGTAGAAAGCGATTGGCTCCACGGACGCTCCGTCAGCTTCCCATCCAGATGAATGGACTTCGTCGTCCGCACCGCTTCCAGTGTAGGTACGCCAGTCAATGCCTTGGGAACAACGAGGTTCATGGAAATCACCCCCAGCACAATTGAAAAAACGATTCGAAGCCTGTCAGACTTCCTGGTCATCGTCCGTCTGCGTGTCGAGCTGTTCCTCGGGTTCAGGTGGTTTGGTTTCACCTTTCTTTGCCTCCTCGTATTCCTGGATGGATATCTCGGTGGGCACGTCCTTAACCAACAACTTGACGGTGCTCCGCAAGACATCACACGCGGTGACGACCGCATCCTTGCCCTGATAGATGAGTCGGGTACCTACTTTGGGAAATCGCTTTTTGGATTCCTTGTAGTAATCATATTCATAGGCGAGACAGCACATCAGACGGCCACACGCACCGGAGATCTTTGTTGGATTGAGCGCCAGATCCTGATCCTTGGCCATTCTGATCGTGACTGGACTGAAGTCATTCAGATGCCGGACGCAACAGAACTCCTGGCCACAGTGACTGTAGCCACCGATCATCCGCGCCTCGTCACGAACTCCGATTTGGCGCATTTCGATACGCGTCTTGAAGATATAGGCAAGATCCTTGACCAGCTCACGGAAGTCCACACGATTCTCGGCCGTGAAGTAGAAACGGAGTTTCTTGCGATCCAGAGTGGATTCTACACGAACCAGTTTCATGGACAGTTCTCTATCCCGAATCTTGCATCGCGCCGAAATGAATGCCTTCTTTTCCAGAGCCTGATTCTGCTCCCAGCGCGAAATGTCCGATTCGTTGGCCTTGCGAACCATGGCGAGAACCTCTCCATCGAACTGCTCCAACTCACTCATGGAATAAGGTTCCGTGATGACATCCCCGCACTCCAATTCCCCATTGCGATCCACGACCACAACATCTCCCGGAACCAGAGGCTCAGTACCTACGGCACAGAACTCAATACCTTTGTACTCACGAATCCGAACTTCGAATATCTCGGTCGGTCTGTTTGTCACGGTCTGTATGCCTTTCCTGCTGCCCGCGAAGCGAGACTTTCGATGCAGTCGCTCAAACTCGAGAGTCTCCGCCTCCGCGTGCCTTGTTTTTTGGTCTTCGATTCAGACAGCCTCCCGACCGCTGCCAGGAACGCAGCGGCTCAAGTCCTCTGATCTCGACAGACTCAATCTAACACGGACACGCAGGAAGACCAAATCGAAAAGAACAGCAAACACATTGGCTCAGGTGCGGAGGGGTGGAGGTATGCTTCGGTTGCAGAGGCTCTGCGACGCTGCCGAAGTGGGAACAGCCAGAAGGCGGGCTTCGGTAGCGTTGCTCCGAAGACTCCGCTTTGCTTCCGAAGCATATCTTGGCTGAAACACCAGCATAACTGAGCCAGTACCAGCAAACACATTCTTTGACATATTCCTTTGTCTCTCGGCAACAAAAACAGTATTGTAATACCGGCTATATGCCCACCGGTTTTTGGACGGTATGGGCAGGAACGTGGGAGAGTATGGTGCCCGGCCGGTTCAGCAAACCTGTGGAGATCGAGGTGACTGGCTCAATGCGATTCATGAATATCAAGACATCTCTTTTTTCGTTGTTGCTGGCGATGCTGATGCTGTCTGCCGTCGAAGCCTATTCGCAGACCGACAAAGTTCAGGCTTTGACGGAGGAAGCACTCAGACAACACATCGCCCAGATTGAGAAGGCGACCGATCTTGATGACGCACTCCGAAATCAGGTCTTGGAGTTCTACCGAGAGGCGCTTCAGCAGGCGCAGCGCGCCTCGGAATGGCGATCCAAGGCTGCGAGCTATCAGACGGAAGGAAAGAACGCTTCTTCCCTGATAGAGACGATGAGGAAGAGCCTTGAAGGAACTCTGAAAGAACCACAGGTTCCCGACAAGCCCCTGGCGGAATTGGAGCAGCTGAGAATTCAGACGGAAGCTGCGCTGGCCGCCACGCAGTCCGACCTGGCGCAGAGGGATGAGGAGTTTCGCAACAGAGTCAATCGCAGGATGGAGATTCCCAACCTGCTTAGACAGGCACAGACCGACCTGCAGGAGATCAACAGGCAGTTGGCCGCCATCGTACCCGCGATTGATGAGAATCCACATCTCGAACAAGCGCGCCAAGCTCAGCTGACGGCTCACAAACAGGCGGTGGAAGAACAGATCAATGCCCTAAATCAGGAACTGGTTCATTACGAAGCTCGCGTCAGTCTGTTGCCCCTTCGACGGGATATTGCGGAACGTGATGTCCGGGAGACGCGGGCACTGCTCGAAGCGCTTCAGAAGAAGATCGGTGAACTCAGAAGGCGGGAGGCAGCCGACGCGGTCGCAGAAACGCGGCGCGATCTGGAAAATGCCCATCCTGTGGCGCGCAAGATCGCCCTTGACAACACCACTCTTGCAAACCTCAGAACTGAAACCGCCGCGAAGGTTGAGCAAACCAATAAGACCATCACACAAGTCAACCAACGCTTGAGCCAGATTCGCGACGAGTACAAGGGTATTCAGGAGAAGGTCGCCCGAATTGGAATGAGCAATGCCATCGGTCTGCTTCTGCAGAGAAAGCAAGGCGAACTGCCTGACATCCGAAAACGCTCCAGGGAAGCCCGATCATCGCAGGAGGAAATCGCCGCCTCCCAGCTGCGTCTGATCGAGTTGCAGGATCAACGTCTGGAACTCAGCGACATTGACACAGAGGTAAAAGCACTCGTTGCGGGGGTGGACTCTGCAACGACCGAGAAGCAAATCCGTGCACTCGAAGAAGCCATTCGAGACCTGGTTCAAACCAACAGAACATTGCTTGACTCCCTGATCACGGAACATGACCGATACTTTGCCGCCCTGGTTGATTTGGACACCGCGGAACGACTCCTGGCGGCAGAGACTCGAGCCTTTGTCGAATTCATCAAGGGGCAGGTGCTTTGGGTTCGAAGTGCGCCCACGCTGCGCTTGGGAAATCTGACTGAGATAGTGGACGCCTCTGTCTGGCTTTTGCGGCCGAGGCACTGGGCGGAGACGATGGAGACAATAGGCTCTGACTTCATGGACGAGCCGGAGATGGTGTTGTTGGGTCTGGTGTGCGTGTTGGCACTTTTTCGAATACGACAGAAATCCCGATCGTTTCTGCAAAAGCAGTCTCAAAATGAAATCGGCGAGGTGTCGGATCGCTTCGTGCCAAGTCTGTATGCCTTGGGATGCACGCTTCTGATCGCCTCTCCCTGGCCGGCGTTGGCCGCTTTGGTGCAGATGAGGCTGTCTCGGGCAGCGGGTTCGACGGATTTTGTGCTCTGCGTTGCGTCGGGGCTTCGATCCATCGTGTTGCCCTGGTTTCTTTTGGAGTTTCTGAGACAGGTGTTCCGCAAACAGGGAGTCGGGGAATGTGATCTCGGTTGGAAGCCCGAGGGTACCGCCGTTCTGTACCGACGCCTCTTGTGGCTCATGGCTCTTGTTCTCCCGATGACTTTTATCCGCGGCACGTTGACCTGGCACGACAGTCAGATTTGGGAAGACGCTCTTGGACGAGTCGCTTTTCTGGTGAGTGTTTTGACACTTATTGTCTTCGCCGTTCGTTTTCTCAAACCATCCAGTCCCTTGTTCAACGATTGGATGACGCGCCGCAAAGACAACGCTTTCGCCAGAACCCGTTTCATCTGGTATCCCTTGCTGGTATTTGTGCCGGTGGTGTTGGTCTTCTTGTCTTTGGCGGGGTATCACTACACGGCACAGCAGCTTCATCAGCGACTCATGCTTTCGGTGATTCTGATTGCGGGGTTGTTGTTCGCAAATGCGCTTGCTCTGAAGTGGCTGTTCCTGATTCGATGTCGTCTTGCCAAACAGCGCGCCGCTCAGGCGGCAGCCATCCGGGAACAAAGCGAGCAGACAGACCAGCATCCCAAGGATGCGCCAAAAGAGTCGGCATCAGCACAGGGAGAGTCACAGGAGCCACAGAGCGAAACTCCCGTCTCGTCACAAGCCACTGTCGAGCAGGCCAGCATAGGCATTCAAACGATCAATATTCAGACTCGAAGGCTTATTCGAAGCCTGTTCTTGTTCTCTCTCGTGATGGGTCTTTGGTTTATCTGGGTGGATATGCTTCCCGCGCTGGGTGTATTGACGCGCATCGAACTCTGGACTCGAACGGTTCAGGTGCCTGCGGAAGCCGTGGGTGCTGCAAGTGATGCCACTGCCACGGTTGGGAAGATTGTCACTACCAGTCTCGCTGACTTGCTGCTGGCGCTGCTGATTCTGGTGCTGACATTCGTGGCAGGTCGAAATATCCCAACTCTTCTGGAAGCCTTTGTTTTTCATCGTCTGGCAATTGACAACAGCATCTGCTATGCAATCCGAGCGGTCACCCGATATTTGATTACCATCACGGGTGTGATCGTCGCCTTTGGGACTTTGGGCATCGGATGGTCACAGGTGCAGTGGCTTGCTGCGGCCATCACGGTGGGTCTCGGTTTTGGTTTGCAGGAGATTTTCGCCAACTTTGTCTCCGGGCTGCTGATCCTTTTCGAGAGACCCATGCGCGTTGGAGATGTGGTCACCGTCAACGATGTCACTGGAACGGTCTCAAGAATCCAGATTCGAGCAACAACCATCACAAACTGGGATCGCAAGGAACTGATCGTTCCCAACAAGAAATTCATCACGGAACAACTGATCAACTGGACTCTGTCCGATGCGATTCTCCGAATCAACATTCCGGTAGGCCTTGCCTATGGATCGGACACGAATCTGGCGCGAGAGACACTGCTTCGAGTGGCACGAGAGCATCCGAACGTGCTTGAGGATCCTGCCCCCATCGCCGTCTTCAAGCGTTTTGGCGAAAGCAGTCTGGAATTTGAACTCCGTGTTTTCATCGGCCGCATGGATCATTTTCTTGGAACGTCCCATGATCTCCACATGGCCATTGATAAGGCTTTTCGAGAGGTGGGAATCGAGATTGCATTCCCGCAGCGGGATCTGCATGTCCGATCTGCAAAGGGTCTGGCTTCATTGTTGGGTCAGTCCGGCTTGGACATCCCATCGCAAGGTCGGAAATAGTCGGCGAATCCTCTGATCACGCCTCGCCCCTGAGCCTCGCAAGCAGCCGTCGTACTTGCATCTCCAGGGACTGGAGATCCCCCGAATTGTCTATCAGGAAATCCGAGACAGCAAGGCAGTCTCCAACGCGCAGACCCGTCTCAGGTTGATTCACACCCCACTCCCGATCCAACAGTGCTTCAGCCGCAGCGCGCGAGTCCATCACACCGGGTTGTTCATCCAGGCGCTTTCTTGTTCGGATACGCTCGATGAGTAGTTCCCGCGGTGCGGTGATGCCGACCAGTGCAAAGCCGTTCCCCAAACGTGACCGGAACAGATCGGCTTCCCTCGGATTTCGAACCGCCTCCAGAACAAACAAACGAGATGCCTGCTGTTGTGCCTGAACACCCTGCACCTTCTCGACGATGCGTTCGGCGAGGATATCGGAGCCAAACTCTGATCGGAGCGCATTGGCAATGTTGGTGTAGTTTTCCCTGTTGCATTCCACCCCGCGACGGACACACTCATCCCGAAGCACATCGGTGAAACTGATATGATGGTTCTGAAAACCCCGCTCGGTAGCTGCGAGAAAGAGCAGGTCTTTGAAGGTTTCCTTGCCACATGCAGGCAAACCTGTCAGTGCAACGTACACATCCATCAAACACACCTCCAAAATGGCCGCACCGAAACTACCCTTGGCCACGGATAGAATCCCTGTGACATGGAGTCACTTGACTCGCGACTTTTACTTCGCTCGGACTTCTCTCGCCAAGTCTGACAGAAACTGCAGCGCTTCAAGTGGCGTCATGGCATCCAGATCCAAATCTCGAATCCTGTTGGCAATCGGTTCCTCGATCAAAGAAAAAAGGGACATCTGGAGTGACTCTGCCTCCTGTGCCTCAGACTTGTCCCGCAACACCGAAGCATGGCCTTCGAGATCCTCGAGAATCCGTCTCGCCCGTTTGATCACCCGTTCGGGAACGCCCGCCAACTCGGCAACGTGGATGCCGTAGCTGTGATCTGTGCTGCCAGACGCAATTTTGTAGAGAAAAGTGACCGTACCCTCTTTTTCCGCAATCAGTACCCGATAGTTGGCGGCTCTGGAGAGTTTCCGAGGCAGGTCCGCAAGTTCATGGTAATGCGTGGCGAAAAGCGTTTTGACCCCTTTCCCACGCAGGTTGTGAATATACTCAGCAATCGCCCATGCCAGACTCACTCCATCGAATGTACTGGTGCCACGACCGATCTCATCGAGGATGATCAGACTTCGGGGTGTGGCTTTCCGAAGGATATCTGCCGTCTCACTCATCTCGACCATAAACGTACTCTGACCCGCGGAGAGGTTGTCAGAGGCTCCTACTCGTGTAAAGAGCCGATCCACGATTCCTACCTTTGCCCACTTGGCCGCAACAAACGATCCCATCTGCGCCATCAGAACATTCAGTGCCACCTGCCGAATGAATGTGGACTTGCCCGCCATGTTCGGGCCGGTGAGGATGATCAGCTGCTCCTTCTCGTCGTCCAGACTGCAGTCGTTGGGAACAAACATCGGCACGACCGGCGACTGCTCCAACACGGGATGCCGACATTCCTTGAGTGTGATTTCTGCCTTCTGGTCCACCTCGGGTCGAACGTAATCATTCTGAACCGCCACTTCGGCCAGACTTCGGAGAACATCCAACTCGGCGATGGAACCGGCCACTCTCAAAAGCCTCTCTGTAAAGGGTTTGACCTTTTCGAGGAGTTCCATGAACAGTTCATACTCCAGATCGTGGATGCGTTCCTCCGCACCGAGGACTTTGGCTTCATATTCCTTGAGTTCGCGGGTGACGAATCGTTCGCCATTGACCACCGTCTGCTTTCGTTCATAGTCTTCAGGGACAAGACTGAGATTGGGCTTGGTGACTTCGATATAATACCCAAAGACCTTTGTGTAACCGATCTTCAGAGAGTTGATACCCGTGCGTTGGCGTTCACTGTCACGAAGTCTTGCAATCCAGTCCTTGCCCCCGCGTCGGATTTCACGCAGCTCGTCCAGTTCCGCGTTCACCCCTTCGCGAAAGATGCCTCCATCCTTGATAGACAGGGGTGGGTTTTCTGACAGAACGGGAGCCAGCAACGCAACCAGTTCGGGTAGTTCGTCCAGGAGTGTGGGCGCAGAAGTACCTTGATCTCCTTTCAGAGGAACCTCCCATCGGGATGGCCATGTCGGCCACAGATCGGAATGACTCTGGAGCAGTCGGTTGATCTCACACACCGCCCCCGCGGCGTTAACCAGCGCCAGCAAGTCCCGCGCATTCGCATTGCCAAATCCGACTCGACTGGTCAATCGCTCCAGATCGGGAACATTCTTGAGTGCCGCACGAAGGTCTTGACGCAGGAATCCATTTCGAAAAAGCAGTTCCACGCCATCCTGACGAACCTTGATGATATTGGGCAGGAGCAGCGGTCGCACAATCCAACGTTTCAACAGACGACTTCCCACTGCGGTCACCGTATCATCCAGGACAGAGAGAAGGGTTCCTGCCTTGCCCTTGTCCCGAATGTTGACCAGCAGTTCGAGATTCCTTTCAGTGTTGGCTTCGAGTAGCATGAACGAGCTGGGATGGTAACCTTCGAGTCGGACGATGTGTGGTGCGGTGCTGCGCTGTGTTTCGAGAACAAACTGGTAGACAGCCCCCGCGGCCTTCAGACCAACGGCTTCATTTTCCGCAACCGTCCCCTGAGAGATCTGAATCTCGAGTTCTTTGAGATAACTTGGATCAAAAGCCTCTGGAGAACGATGCGTGACGACAGCATTGGAGTGTTCTTGCAGCAATGTTCGAAGTGAAGAATCCGCCGCGATGTCCTGACTCAACAGCACTTCGCTGGGGGAGAGCTTGAGCAACTCACTCTCCAACTGGGAGAAAGCATCCGAGCCATCCAGAACCGTATAGCGGAACTCGCCCGTCGAAACATCTGCGAACGCCAACCCGAGACCGTAGAACCCCCCATCCTCGATAGCGGCCAGATAGTTGTTCGATGTGCCATCAATGACTTCAGAGTCTATGATGGTGCCTGGAGTCACCGTTCGAGTGATCTCTCTTCGAACGAGTTTCTTGGTCTTTCTTGGATCTTCCGTTTGCTCACAGATGGCAACTCGGTATCCACTTCGTGTGAGCTTGTAGATATAGTTGTGCAATGCGTGATAGGGAATACCGGCAAGTGGACACGTCTTGCCTTTGCCAATGGACTTCTTGGTCAACGTGATGTCCAGAATCCGAGACGCAACATCGGCATCCTCATTGAACATCTCATAGAAGTCGCCCACCCGCATCATCAGGATGGCATCAGGGCAGGTCGCCTTTAGCCTCTGGTACTGCAGCATGAGTGGGGAGAAATCATCGCTCATGGTTTCACCGAAGTTCCAGTCGGAGTGACCGGGTGCACCAAATTGCTTTGGGTGCTGAAAAGATATTTCGCACTGTGAATGTCGCTGACAATCTGTCGGGTCAGTTCCTCTTCCGAGTCAAAGCGCCGATCATCCCGCAATTTCTGGATGGGTTG
Organism: Candidatus Omnitrophota bacterium; assembly: GCA_029558215.1. Classification (GTDB taxonomy): domain Bacteria; phylum Hinthialibacterota; class Hinthialibacteria; order JAKQFZ01; family JAKQFZ01; genus JAKQFZ01. Next base: position 2,092 of record JAKQFZ010001172.1, on the reverse strand, counting down.
GACACCAAGCAGTCGCCCATACAGATTCTCAGAAAGACCCATGACATGAATTTCGACAACCTTCTCGATGGAATCGGCGGAATAGGTTGGGCGATTGCCAATGTACAGCATGGCGTCCATTCCAGGTCGGGACGGTTGCTCTTGAACGGCTTCCTTGATCCAGGCTCGGGCAGCGTAGACACCATCGGGAAGGAATGACGGACGAAGAAGACGAAGGTTTGCCGTTGGGAATCCTATGGTCTTGCCTCGTCCTGCACCAGGGACGACGTTTCCAACCAGCGTGAATCTGTAGCCCAACATCCGGCCGGCATCCTCAATCTGCCCTTCCGAAAGCGTCTGCCGAATTCGGGTACTGCTTATGGGTTGGTCTTGAAAGAGACTCGGAGCGATCACTCGAACATGAAAGCCGTGAGACGCTCCCAAAGCAACCAACATTTCGGCGTCTCCCGATTTTTTCCTTCCAAAGCGATAGTTGAAACCGACGACTACGCCTTGAGCATGAAGCCGCCCCACCAAAATCTCAGTCACAAATTCCTCGGGAGCCTTTCGCGCAAACTCCAGTGTAAACTCCGGCACGAGCGCAACATCAATACCCAAACGCTCAAATCCTGCCAGACGTTCCTCAACGGTGGAGAGCGCCTTCTGAACCGGATCACGTCCCAACACACCCCCAGGATGACTGGCAAAAGTGAATACGCAGGCGGTTCCTTCCCGCTCCCTGGCGCATCGGACGCATTCGCCAAGCACCGTGCCGTGGCCCAAATGCAGTCCGTCAAAAATCCCCAGAGCGATCCAGGACTTGTCCCGTTCGCCAAGCGAAAACCCATCGAAAACGCTTTGGTCAACTACCTTCATGTTTGTGGGGTTGATTCATAACACAACACCCCCAAACCAGCAAGCAGACTGCACTCATGCAGTGCACAGAGTGTCCCTGGCAATCTGCCTCGGTTTCACTCAAAACAGCGCCACTCCTGACTAAGGGACAACGACTGACCAGACCACCAAGAACAGAAACAGATCATCCGAATCAACCTTTCCGTCTCCGTTGAAGTCTGCTCTCATTGAGTGTGTTCTGTCGCCCTGCTCATAAAGATGCTTGAGCCTTAGGAATTCAAGTATATCCTTCGCGTCTATTCTGTCGTCTTTCACAAGGTTACAGAGCGTCCAAAGATCCGGCGTATTCGTTGGCGTGACAGTAGGCGTTCTGCTCGGAGTCTGGGTTGGCGTTCTCGTCGGGGTCCGAGTCGGAGTCCTGCTTGGTGTCACTGTGGGTGTATCGGATGGTGTATCCGTCGGTGTTGGAGTTCGAGTCGGAGTCTTGGTCGGAGTGCGTGTGGGAGTAAACGTTGGCGTCTGCGTGGGTGTCTCGGTGGGTGTGTTTGTTAGTGTGTCTGTTGGAGTGATGGTAGGAGTATTGGTCGGTGTCTCTGTGGGCGTCACTGTTGGTTCAACGATCAGATAGACTGGCTCATCCTCGGCAAGGTCTGTTGCGGTCAGAGTCACCGTTCCCGGTTCGCTGAAACTGAAGGTGAATGTATCCGTCACCGCAGGGATAATCACGGCGTAAACCGCATCCGATGCAAGAGACTCAAGAACCTCCAGGCCGGTGCCTCCAAACTGCACACGACGGTTGTATCCGCCCAGCACAAGCAGCTGAGTGAGTCCCGTCGCACCAACTCGAAGGCGTGGAGAAGTCATACTCTGAGAGGAAAGATTCGCACAAATCAGCATCTGATACCCAACATAAGGAACATGGAATCCCTCCGGCGCAACAGCGCACCGCATCAACGCAAACTTCGCCCACTGAGGAGCATCAGAAAATGCAGGAATCTCCTGTGCTGACAATCCGTCCAGCAATCCAAACGCTTCAGGGCCGCCCGCTGTGCCCAGAATGACCGGAGACTTGGCGCTGTCAGGAAGAAAGGGGTTGCTGACACGGGTTCCGGTTGCCGCTGTTGTAGCCCCCCCACTTGTTCCCCCTTGATAGGACTGTCCCGTGCTGGTGCCAAAGAGGATTCTTCCGTTGCCTCCGTTTGGAGTGCCACCAGCCACGTTGATAGATGAACTGGCACTTTCGACGACCACTGTGGCA
>JAKQFZ010001170.1 GCA_029558215.1 Candidatus Omnitrophota bacterium | reverse complement strand
CCCGGTTTCCAAATGTCTTACACTGCGGTGTTCTTTCTCTTTGCTCTGACTCCGTGCGTCGAGCGCCTGCTGCCCATGAGAATCAGAGGGATTGGATATCTTTGGAGGATTGCCTGTGCGAGTTTCTGTGCGTGGCTGGGTCTGATTCCGATCCAAGCCTGGCACTTTGGAACACTCAATGCGCTGACTGTGCCGGCGAATGTGGCGGCAATGCCTCTGGTATGGCTCTGCACCGTCGGTGGTGGAGTCCTGGCCGTCGCGGGTTTCCTGCACTCCTGGATTTCGATTCCCGTCGCCTGGATTGTGCGACATCTTCTAATCAGTCTTGGAGCCTTGGTCTTCTGGATGGCAGACTGGCCATTTGCGGCGATGAGGATGAGTCGTCCAGGTTGGCCTTTGCTGGTCGGGTACTACGGTGTGATCTTCATCTTCTTTGCCAAAAAGGAATACGTTGAGATCACGTTTTCCCGTCTGACGCTGCGGAAGATTCATGTGGTGCTCGTGCTTGTTCTTGTGGTCGTGCTGTTGAACGGATTCTTTGGTGGCGTCAGCACGCTCAAGGTGTACTTCCTGCCTCTGGGAAGCGGAGATTGCATCCTGATTCAAGCACCGGGTTCTGGTACGATTCTCGTTGACGGTGGAACTCCCGACAAGGCCTTCTCATCCAGCCGGGGAACTCGCCTCTTGACTGCTCTGAATGCCTTGCGAGTCAAACGCATTGACTGCCTTGTTCTGACCCATGCGGACAGTGACCACATTGGAGAGCTCAAGTCGGTTGTAGAGAGTCTGCCTGTTCGCATGTTCATCACAAATCCTGTTGAGGATCCAACTGTCATCTACGCGCAATTGCTCCAGGCGCTTCAGGCACACGACATCCCTGTTCGGCGCGTGGGGGCAGGCGACCGAGTTGAAGGATTCCCTGGACTGAACATTGAGGTTGTCTCTCCGAGTCAGACGGTGCTGAGCCAGCCGAAAGTGGAAGACAACGATGCCAGTTTGGTGATTCGAGCCAGTTACGGCGAGTTCGATCTGTTGCTGACTGGAGACATTACTCAGAAGGTCGAACGGCTGCTCCTGGATGAGTTGCCTGTGCTGGAATCTGAAGTTCTCAAGGTGGCACATCACGGGAGCACGTACTCCTCATCCAGCTCCTTCCTTCGAAAGGTAGCTCCGGAAGTGGCGGTGATTCAGGTTGGCCGCAATTCGTATGGTCACCCTCATCCGGACGCACTTGCACGACTTGAGGCTGTCTGTGATCTTGTCATGAGAACAGATTTGGATGGTAC
>JAKQFZ010001168.1 GCA_029558215.1 Candidatus Omnitrophota bacterium | reverse complement strand
CGTCGGCGTTGAGAGAACTTTTCCGATCCATTCCCCAAAAGTCGTTAAGATTGAGAGGGTTCGGGAAGGCAAAGCCCGTCGCTCGAAGCTCTACTACCTCAGAAGTATTGAAGGCAAGAAGGCTCGCCTGAAGATCATGCGCAAGCGCGGATAAGAGCCATGCAATGGCTTGATCCTCGTGACCTGGTAGACGCTCACCTGTGGCATGAATCGGTTCCCGGCCTCTGGGCTGGCATTGACGAAGCTGGGCGCGGTCCCTTAGCGGGTCCCGTCGTTGCGGCCTGCGTTGTTCTCCCGCCAGAGCCGCTCCCTGCCTGTCTCGATTGCCTGAACGACTCCAAGAAGATTTCTGAAGAGGTTCGTCCTCGGCTGGCTGTCTCGATTCGCGAGGTTGCTCTTGGCTGGGGTGTCGGTGTCGTTTCTCACGAAGAGATAGATAGCATCAACGTTCTCCAGGCAACATTCAAGGCGATGAAAATCGCCTATGACCAGATGAACTTGGATGTTGACTGCGTCTTTGTGGATGGGAATCAGCTGCCGGACTTGCCGTGCATGACTCATTCGATCATCAAAGGTGATTCCAAGGTTGCCTCGATCGCTGCCGCTTCTGTGCTTGCAAAAGTTGAACGGGACAGACTGATGATCAAAGCCGACGAGGTCTATCCTGAGTACGGTTTTCGCTGGCACAAAGGCTATGGAACGACCATGCATCGCGAGGCTCTGAGTCTGCTAGGCGCGTGTCCCATCCATCGGCAGTCCTTCATTACTCGTCTGGAGTTGCTGTCTCTTGGCGAGCAGGAACGCGGTGTCCTGAGTGAGATTCTGCGTATCCTGCGCTCAATGGAATCGTGCGAGCAGCGCCACACCTTCAGCCTTGAGGCGACAACGAAGATTCCATCGGCCGGGCACAGGCTTCTACAGCAACATTTGCATTGTCTCGCCAAGGAGAAGGGTAGATAATGACGCTCGTTGTATTGGACTTGGCCTGAGGAGATGAAGATGCCGAGAAGAATTCGCGCTGCCTTGTGGCACAACATGGTCGCCCCGTACAGCGTGCCCCTCTTTCAATGGGTGACGGTGAACACGGACGTGGATCTCGAAGTGCTGTTCGGTGAGACCTCGCCAAAATCCAGGTACTGGAAAGTCAATTTCGGGTCAGGTTACAGGTATCGAGTCCTGCCCAGTTTCCGAATCCCAAGACTCGATTGCCCGATCAATCCAACCTTGAGTCACGAGCTGGAACGAGGGAAGTATGATGTCATTATGGCGACCGATGCGAACGAAATTGGCACGCAGATCGCGTATCGAACGGCCAGGCGGTTGGGTGTTCCTTTTGCACTGTGGACTAAGGAATTGGATTTCCTGGATGTAGACCCTTACAACTGTCTCCGAGACTGGCTGATGCTTCTCCCAAGGCATTTCAAATCATGGGTGTTGTCTTCGAGTCGGCGTCTCTCAGACCGAATCAAAAGCGAATCAGATGCCTATTTGGCCTTTAGTGAGATGGCAAAGGAGCATATCGTTTCCAAAGGTGGCAAGCCCGGCCGCATTGTTCAGATATGCAACAGCATTGACATGGAACGGTTTCTGGCGCGAATCTCAGAGTCCCGCCAGGGAGACAAACTGCAGGATTTCCGAAAGCAGCGGGGCTGGGAGGGCAAGACTGTCTTGCTTTCTCTCTCATATCTCCTGAGGCGAAAGGGAATCCATATACTGCTGGAGGCTTTCTCACGACTTCAGGTTCAGGACACTGTTCTGGCGATTGTCGGTGACGGCCCTTTCAGAGCAACGCTTCAAGAGACGGCAAGAAGACTTGGTCTTCAGAACGTTGAGTTCCACCCGTATACGCACGATTCCCATCTGTACTATCTCTCTTCAGATGCATTGATACTGCCCACTCTCGGCCCAGAGCCTTGGGGCTTGACGGTGAATGAGGCGCTGCTGTGCGGGATTCCCGCCATTGTGACAACGAATGTTGGAGCGAGAGAGATCATCCCTCATCATGAGCTGGTTGTCGCACCGGGAGACTCTGAGGCGCTCTGTAGAGCAATGCAGTTCATCATCTCAGACGTGGCTCTCAGAGAATCCTATCGGAAACTAGGCCCCAAAATAGTGCATGAAGAATGCTCAGTGGAGCAAGCGGGGCGCGGGTTGGCGGAGGCATTTCGACTTGCAGTCGAATCCTCGTGTTGATTTCGCTGGCATTGGAGTCAACGTTACGCTCTGGTTTGACGTTCCTGTTTTCTTGAAGACAGCCTCTTCCGGATCTCTCCCAGTAGAGAAAGAGTTGTCTGCTCCTTGAGTATCAACAAGAAGCAGACGTAGACAGCGCCACCAAGTCCGCAGAGCGTCGCGAGCATGGCAATCTTTCCCGGCACGGAGTTTGGGGTGCCGAACAGCGGCATCGCCAGCCAACAGACGCTAGCAG
>JAKQFZ010001154.1 GCA_029558215.1 Candidatus Omnitrophota bacterium | reverse complement strand
GAACGAAGCAAGTCTTCGCGCGTAGTGAGGAATCTCTCTTACAGTCCGAATCCCGTCTGCAAAGGCACAGAGAGACTCTTCGCTGCGCAGACTCCGCTCAGAGTGACATCTCACTTACACGGGTGTTCGCCTGCCCCCCCTCCGTAACTGAGCCGACACGATCGCATACCGCATTTGCTTGACAGATTCTTGGATTGTATTCATCATGAGTCGTAACCTGATTAGAACATTTGATTCGGGGAGGGTTGTTGTTGTCATGGAAATATGCAAACAGAAGATTCTTTTGGGTTTGAACGCTCTTCATCAGGAGATTTCAAAGGAATTGGATGCCTACTCCAAACATCCCGGGGTTTTTGGCAATGATGATTACGTTCATCGTGAGAATTTGACCTGCTACAAGGCGACTCTGGAAGCGGTTCAGGACATCATTGACTATGTCGAGAATCTTGCACAACCAGATGGAATGCCCTACGAGCAATTCCAGTCAACGGTTCTTGGACGTCTGCAGGAGTTGTACGAAGGCCAGGTGCGATTGCGTGCTGGAATCGGAATGGCAATCCGTTGTATCGAGAGCTGCAAGCCATCCTGAATCTTGTTCGGGTAAAGTCTATTCCTTTGGCTGCATCCAGTGGCCAAGTCTCTCCCAAACGTGAACGGGCAGGTATGGATCTGTTCCATCTGGAGCGAGGTACCAATAGACTGTGGCGGCGTAAACCGTCGGCCAGCGGTTTGGGAAATACTTCTCAAGGGATGCTTCAAAGGACTCCTGAAAAGGTACATTATCTGCGATATGCCAACGGTTTACCGAGATGTGACCGGCATTTCCCTCATTGAGCGACTGGTTGTGGAATGCGTTCTCAAATCTTTGAGGGTCACACCAGGCATAGCCGAAGTAATCCTCTGTTCCGGTTCCAAATGTGGATGGAAACTTCTCTCCATCCACGAAGAATTTCTCGTCTCCTTCACCCCACCACCAATGACCTTCACCTGCGAACTCCTTGCAGCCGCCTTTTCGGGGACTCCAAACGTGAAGGTGCGCGCCGCAATAACGGCCTCGGCCTGTTGTCTTCAGCAGTGTCCAGTCTGGCCAGCGCTCTGGCTCGGCGGGCTCTAAGACGTCACGATGCCACTTCGCGTGAAAACGGCCGTACTCCGCAACGGGTCTGTTGAGCCTCGAATGACTGATGGTAACATCCAATGATCTTGGAGATGACCCTTCGTTGATGATCTCGACTTTAGCGCTCTTGCGAAAAGGCATATACCAGAGCGAGTAAAATCCCTGCTCGTTCATTCCAAGGGGAAGCGACAGATAGGGATTGATTCCTGGAGCGGTTCCAAAGAAGTCACCCAAGGGAGTCCATACGCTGGGTTGCTCCTCGTCATCCCAGCGAATTTGGAGAACCAATTCCCTAAGCGCTTGAATCTCCTCATCGCGATCTTTGAGGTGAATGTTCAGATTAAGGAACACAATGGCTCGGGGGCCACGCAGTCGGGCAATCTTGACAGTCTCGCCCGGAGCTGCCGAGACTTTCCTTGTCAACGTCTTTGCGTCTGTATATTGGGTGACTGGATTCTTCCCGGATTTGGTGCCAAGGCAGCAATCCACATTTGCGAGTGCCTGGCGATTCTGTTCGAGCAAAGGTTGCGAGAAGGAAGGAACAGTAGTTCCTTTGGGAAAAGTTGAGTATGTGAACTGAAAGTACTTGCCCCAACCCGCTTCCGCAACGATCTTGCAGGATTTCTGGTAGGGAATCGGAATGTAGCAGTTCTTGCCCTTGGCGGTCGTGTGTACCAGATTGGAGAAGGGGAAGACGCCGTTGTCAGGATCGAAGAATTCTTGAAAAGGCCTGTCGAGGACCGGTGCGGTGTCATCGTCAAGGTAGATCTTCATGTGACCCGAGTCTGCTCGTGCTGACCAGATTCGCCAAATACAGCCGGGACCGTCCATCTCAGCCAGAACCTGTACGCCGTCTTCCTCTCGGATGAATCCATCCCCGTCGCCATTTGCAGACCATTCGACATATCGGTCTGACTCTGAATCGTATTGACTTCGACGGTCATAGCTTGACCACTGAGCGCAGTTCTCCCCATCTTCGGGCAGCACGGAAATCTTTTCCAAATCAATCATTCGATAGACAAGCTCCTCATAGGTCAGTTCTCGGCCACCTGCACTTGACACCAGAGACAACAGACTCAGCGCAAAGACCAGAAATGTGGAATGTGACATGAAGACCTCCGTGGATTCCAAATCGGCGTATCATCCACTCTGGGGACGATAACATCCCGTAGAAGACGCAGCAATTCTATTCTCCTCGAAGAGCATCCAGGATGGAGCCGCTGCAGACAAAAGCCGAAGCGAACCAGGCACAGAGAATTCCGCAGGAGAACATGGCAGACAAGTGCAGTCCGAGAATCAGCCAGGGGAATTCTGGTGCGACTTGTGTGAATCTGGGGATCAGAGCAACCAAGCCTGACAATGTTCCACAGAGAAGGCCATAGGAAATCAGGAATGCGTGCTCACACAGCACCATGAATCGTATTGTCCGTCTTGGGAATCCTACCGCCTGAAGAAGCGCGAATTCACTGCGGCGCTCGAAAGCGTTTCGCATGACGACGACGCCCAATCCGGATATTCCCAGTATGACGCCGAGTCCCCCAAGGGTCAGGAATATCTCGAGGTAGGTATTCTCCACAGTGTCAAATCTCGACAATCGGCTCTCAGTAGTGGTAACTTCCATGCCAGCATCCTGAAAGGCCTGACTGAGCATCGAGATGAACTCAGTTCGCCTTTCCAGTGGGCAGTCAAACAGGAAAGCTCGATACCCACTCTCAGAAGGAAAATGCTCCAGGAATGCGTCCTCTGCGATGAACAGACTGCCTTGCAGGATGGAGCGTTTGACCAGCCCAACGATGACGATATCGAAAGCCCCTCCTTGGTCGTCCAGGTAAGTCAACTTGTCACCGACCGATTTCCCGAGACCCCAGATCACAGTGGCCTCATCTCCTATTGCAGGAACAACGGCATTTGGCTGATCACGTTTGAGCAGGTTCCAGCCACTGAATTGGTCAGAATTCGCAACTGTCTTGGTGAAGGAGAACGAATGGCGTGAAGAAAGAGGGTCAGGATTCACACCGATGATCCGTGGTGACTGCGCTCGATTCAGATTGAGACAACTTGCATCCTCTCCGTCACGAACGCGCATGGGAAGGACTGTCAGTTCAGCAGAAACACCTTCGGAGAGTCCAACTTGTTCGAGAATGTTTGCCGGATGTTGTGTGACAGAAAGGGCGGACTCTGCATAGACGGCAAAACCTCCAGTACCAGAACTCCTGTCGAGAAAGTCTTCGACGGAGCCTCGTCGATTGGCTCCAACGGCGACCACAACAAAGCTTCCAAAGGCAATGAGGGCTATGGTTGCAAGACTTCGTCCTCGGCGTCGGGTTGTATCGCGCAGAGACAATGAAGCAGTTGAGTCTATCGTGAGGCTGGCAGTGGATGCCAAGTGTCCCAACAGAGATGAGGCCAGGGATATTCCAGTAGCGAGAAGCAGAGATCCCGCCGCGAAAAAGACACCTGCGGACTGGACACCTTCACGTCCAAGTCCGATCGTAATTGTCAGTGCGGCCAGTGAGAGGAAAACCAGTGGAGCAAGGGTTGACAACCGAGTCCTGTTCTTGGAATCGAGTTCGAAGAGTTGCCAGGATTGGCCAGTTGCTAGAAGTAGTCTGATTGGAGCACGCGCCTGCTTGATCACAACCCACCATACCACCACGAGAGAGAGTGCGACACCGCTACTGAATCCCACAACCAGAGTCCATGGACTAACAAAGAAGAGGAAGTCAGTTCGTCCAACTGCATCGCTCCAGACCGTCTGAAGTCCGACGAGCATCAGTCGGGCATAGCCGACACCACAGAGCGATCCGACAAAGGATCCGAGAGATGTAACCAGAAAGCCTTCAAGGAGAAGCAGTCGTCGCACTGTTCGTATACTGAAACCGAGAGCCAACAGCGTCCCCACTTCCTCTGCTCTCTGTTCAATCCCAAAGGCAAAGATCATTCCCATAAGCACGAGTGCCGCCCCAATCAGAAAGAAACTGAATCCGAGAAACAACGGGCCAAAATCAACGGCGTGCAGAGCAGCCTCAAGTGCCTGGCTTCGAACGGGAGCGAAAAACATTCCAAAGTCCGAGGGTTTGAGTCTTCCAAGAATCTCCCTCTCCAAGTCGTGTATGGGAATGGTTGGGAGAGGCAATCTTATCGCTGTAACATTTCCGAATCTGTTTCCCCAGAGTTGCTGAGCCTTTCGAAGCGTGACGAATCCTTTCGGGGTTCCCTGATGTTCTTGCCAGTACATCTCATCTTTTGGACGGATGCGGTCGAGATCAATGGAGAAACCCGGGTCCCAGTCCCGGCAACTGTCTGTGTTTTGGAGCCCTGGGAATAGCGGCATCATTTCCGGATCGGCGGCGAGTCCTTCGATGGGGATGATGGAACGTACGGTCAACGCACAGCGATGGCTCTCAAGCAAACGTCCTGCACCCATGGTGAGGTACTCTAGAACGACCTCATCTCCCGGGCGTGCGCCGAGATCATCGGCAAGCCACTGGTTGATGACGATCTCATCATCGCGCATGTCCTGCGGGACAAGGCTGGAAAGCATTGAGGGATGAGCTCCATTACCGATCATCCCGAGACCCGTGATCAGCGAATAGGGCGTAGCCTGATTCCGAAGTCGAATTTCATTGACCAGGTACGTGAATAGTCCGAGCGCGTGACTGTAGTCTTGCTGAACCGCCTGAACCAGGGCATCTGAAACGAATACGCTGGGGCTTCTCAACTCAATAGAATCGTGGTCTGGGAGTTCACGAAGTTCAATCAGATAGTCTGTCAACTGTGCTGTCCTCTTGAGCGCAGCTTCTGCTGACTCCAAGTCTGAGTAGTTCGACACAAGAAGACAATTGGCACGATCCGCTATGTCCAATTGCGCTTGGAGCCAGCTCAGCGATAGTGAGATGTTGAATGGTGCGATCTGACTGGCGTGAAGAGAGAATCGTCCCATGCCCTCATCGGGTACGACAGATTTCACGGTTGTCCGTAGAGCCACTTGGGAGTCGTCCGAAGAGGTGAGCGGTGCTTCGCGGGAAAAGCCACTGGGCTTCTCCACTCGCACAATCAGATTCTCTCCGACCTTGATATCGAGTTGGTCTGCGAGACTTCTGTTGACTACGACTTCGTCGCCACGGATAGCCAGAGGGATTCTCTCCAAGTGCCACAGGGTGGGGAAGTCGTCATTCACGCCGATGAGTTGAACGCGGTTGGCTCGCGCACCACGATCGGGCGTTGATGTGCTTGCACGGAGCAGGATGCACGAAACTACAGGACAGTTGAGTTCATCGGACATCTCTGCTGCCAACTCTGTTCGGAAAAACCTGCCGCCGGTTTCCAAAGCAAGGTCTACTGATCCCAGACGGTCTAACGCGAAGTACCTCAACGATGCAGAGAGGCAATCTCCCATGCCCAGGGCTCCGACAAGAACCGCTGTACCGACGACAGAGCCAAGGAAAACACCTAAGTGGGCTTTCCAGTAGTGGTTCAGACTGCGGTAGACGAGATTCCCAAGCTTCATTTCAGGTCGTCCCGTTCACGAAGTGTCCCATCGCGAAGCTCGAGTATCCGATTCATCCTGCGGGCAATGTCTAGAGAGTGAGAGACCACGATCATCGTCACTCCATCGTTGTGGTTCAGTTCTGATAGCAGATCAGCAAGGCCCATTGATGAAGAATAGTCCAGAGCTCCCGTAGGTTCATCGGCAAGAAGCAGTGATGGTTCGTTGATCAGAGCCCTGACCAGCGCGACTCGCTGTCTCTCCCCACCGGAAAGGGATGCAGGCTTCGCGTTCTGACGGTCTTTGAGTCCGACACGCTCCAGCAGAAGGTAAGCCATTTGCTCCGCTCTACTGTCCTTCGGGCGCGTGACAAGCGTTGGAATGAGAACGTTCTCCAAAGCGGTACATTGTGGAAGCAGATGATGGAGTTGAAAGACAAAGCCCATCCTCCTGTTTCGCAGATACGCCAACTGTGTTTCATCAAACTGTGAGAGATCCTGTCCTTCAAAGCAAACCCTTCCCTTCGTGGGCGTATCCAGCGTTCCGACAATGTTAAGGAGAGTGCTTTTCCCTGAACCCGAAGGCCCAACGATTGCGATGGACTCTCCCTCTGCGACTGTCAGATTGATGCCATTCAGAACTGCAAGAGGCACACCTGGTGCTTCATAGGACTTGCTGACGCCTTCCAGGTGTACGAGTGCGGATCCAGGTCTTTCCATGCGAAAATCCCTTCACTGGAAAGCTTTCTTCCAGAAATAGGCTGTTTTGACTATAGTGATACTGCCTGTTGAAGGCAAGACGTGATGAGAAGGGAGTGCGATGAACTACTATCGAGCCGAGTGTGTCTTTCTGTGTGGACTGGCTATTCTCTTTCTGGCCGTTTCCCCTGTGGCCGCGTCCGAATGGCCACAATGGCGTGGCCCTTTTCTGAATGGATCATCCGATGAGAAGGGACTGCCTGAGAGATGGACAAAGGAAGACGGTGTTCTCTGGACTGCGCCCATGCCTGGCGAAGGTGGCTCAACGCCGGTCATCCAGGGTGGATGTGTCTTTCTGACTTCCACTGACCGAAAGAACAATGATCTACACGCAATCTGCCTTGACGCTCGGAATGGAAAAACGCGCTGGACCAAGATATTCTCGGGCGAAGGACGATCGGTTCCTTACAACAAGGATGCAGCACCGTCTGCAATCGCAGATGGAACGCGCGTATATTTTCTTTTTGGAACAGGCGATTTTGCATCCTATGACTATCAAGGCAACGAGGTCTGGAGGCGGAATCTGGAGGCGGACCATGGTGCTTTGACGCAGTTGTTTCTCTATGGTGCCAGCCCGCTTTTGTTTCGCAACAGACTCTATCTTTCCGTCTTGCGCGGAAATCCCGGCGGTGAAGCACACTATCCAAAAGAGATCGTTGAGCCACATGAGAGTTTTCTCCTTTGTGTTGATCCTGACACGGGCAGAGACATTTGGAGGGTTCGGCGTCATTTCGAGGACACGGCACCGGAGAATCTTGACTCTTATGCGACGCCCGCTGTCTGGGAATCAGGTTCTCTGGCTGAGATTCTTGCCATTGGAGCCAATTACCTGACGGCGCACGACTGGTTGACGGGTCAAGAGAACTGGCGAATGCGTTACATGGAGGAAGGCAAGTATCGGCAACGTGTCGTTCCCTCGCCCGTGGTTGTCGGCGATCGCGTTGTCTGCAGCAAGCCTAGGTGTGGCCCCTTGTTTTCGATTCGTCCTGGGAGGAAAGGCGAAATCCCTTTTGATGAGTGTGAGTGGGAATATGAGGGTCTGACACCGGATGTGCCGTCTGTATTATCTTACGGTGGCAGACTCTACGCCATTCATGACAGCAAGAAGACGTTGACGTGTCTTGATCCCGAGAGCGGTGGGAAGATCTGGGAGGGAAAACTCGAAGGTGAAGCGATCTATCATGCTTCGCCGACCGGAGCCGATGGAAAGATCTACTGTATGAATCTGGCGGGCGAGATTGTTGTGGTTCGCGCTGCGGATGAGTTCCATATCCTCTCTCGGATCTCGATGGGGGGGAAGCCCAGCATGTCCACAATTGCTGTGGCTGATGGATGC
>JAKQFZ010001152.1 GCA_029558215.1 Candidatus Omnitrophota bacterium | reverse complement strand
GCATCCATCTTCTCGATCAAATTCCCGTTGGCGTCGTAGGCGTAGGTAATCTCAAGAGGACTCCTCACCGCGCCATACTGAATCGCCTCCAACTGCCCCAAGTTATTGTAGAAATAACTGTACTCCGCGCTTGCGTTCCCGTCAACCTGGGTCAACGGTTGAAACCGTCCAACCGTTGAAACCATCAGGAATGGTGGAACTCGAAGACTCGTTCCACCCTACTCGACTCGAAGACTCGTTGCACCTTACTCGACTCCACAAACTACAAGTTCCATTAGTCCTGATTCTCCAGAATCGACGCCTCCCCTTTGAGAAACTCTTCAAGCAGATTCGCACCACGCCTTACCCTGAGCCTATGAGCACCAAGACGTGACTCCTTCGGCAATAGAAATGTCTCTCTAACTGCAGCGATATTAGCTGCAGCGGCCTCTCGTACATCAAGAGGCGTCAGGTAGTATGAAGCCCCAGTGTACTTGTCCTCCCAAGACTTCGGGTTGCGATTCTCATGGTACAAGACATTGCTGTTTTCTGAACCGTCAAAATACTCTGGGTGATGTCCGTGAGCAAGGACAAAGAAGGACACCTTGGGATATACGGCAGGACCGAACAATAACCCGTATTCACCATTTGGAGGCATTCTGACAGGCTGCGTGTATGGCACTACCTTTGTTATGTGCATATTGGCGCTTCGGATGTCCAGATTATCAGGAGGGATTGCCCAGTAGAAGCGATTCTGCCTTGCAAAGATAAGGATACAGTTCGTATCGTCTAGAGCAGAACCTGCCCTGCTTACAAGAGTGATGTCAAAGCGGGGAACGCGATTGACGAATGGCACACACCCGGTCAAGTTCAGCAAGAAGATGAGAGTTGAAGAAAGAATGCATACTTTCACATTAGAGACTCCAACTGAAATTGAATACGAAAGAAACCAAGCACCACGCTACCTTCTCCGAAAACTGTTTCCGTCAAACCAGCAGAAACACCGGAAAGTCCTCAGAGCACTCCGAGTTGACCGACGAGTTGCATCCCACTCGTTCAAGTTTCTTGGATCGTGCTCGTCGTCTGGCCATTTTAGCGGCCAGTGACCCCTCGGAAAACGACCGTGCGTGTGGTGATCCTGTATCGTGTGTAGCCACGTTCCAAATTCACGAACGTCACATGTTATGCAGCCGAAGAGCATTCGATCATGAGCCCACCCTTCGTCAAAGTGGTAGGGTCTATAATGCGTTACTGGCCAGGTTGCCGGGTTCCTATCCGTATAATCATCCCAGAATGCGATTTGACGTGCAGCATAAGTATGGTCGAAATACCCCAATGCCATTCTGTAGGTATAGTCATCATGCACACTCCTGCCCCAGTGTCCATCCGGGTCGAAGCAAGTCGTGGGATCGTTGGAGCAGAAGTGGTATTGCTGTATAGACGCAGCTGTGTCCCTGCTCACAAACCTCCCCACTTCCGGGTCGTACCAGCGGGCGTGGAAGTAGTAGAGACCGGTGACGTTGTCGTACATCTTGCCGGTGAGGTGTTCTTTGGGCGCGGAGGATGACATCGGCTCCCAAGGCGTGGAACCGGGCACTGCCCGCCCAGAGGCGTCTATCTCGTAATGGGTCCCGTTGCCGCAACAATCCAGCGTCGCGACACCGTCATCATATTCATATCGAAGCCATGAACTCACCATGATGCCAACTGTCTCATATTCGAAGCGCATGATCAACTCCGCACGAAATCCAGGATCCCGCACAATGAGGCTACGGGCTCCCGAACGCGGGCGGGACGCTACGGGCTGGTTGACTCGCCCAGATGACCCATCTGGGCTACAATTCCTGATCGCCGGCGAGACGCCCGCGCTCCCAAGAAGACGATCCCCGCTTTGATCCCCCCTTGGTAAGGGGTATTTCTCCGACACCCGCTATTGCGGGATCTGCTTTTTCCGACCGTAGTAAGGATACTCATCCCATCGATCATCGTCGTGCAGCATTCGGGGATCTTCTGTTTCAATCAGCCAGTTCTCGAGCTGTTTGCTGAGTTCGTCTCGGACAGCGGCATAGTCCGGTTCGGAAGCAACGTTGTTCAGTTCCCAAGGATCCTTGGCCAGATCATACAGCTCAATAGCAGGACGCCTCGCACAGGCAAGTTTCGCCAACAAGGGAAGTCGAGGATCTTGCCCCGCAACACTTGCCGGATCTGTAAATGCTGCGAGAATGATGTCTTTTGTTGGCGAACCGTCAATGTCGCCTGCACTAAACTCATCGGACACGTTCCCTGAGGGAAACCGATCCGGTCGGAAATTCCTGATGAGAAGAAAATCCTTCGTGCGAATCGCTCGACTTGGGTATCCGCCGTTGTTCTCACGACAGGGGGTGTGTCGCTCCCGTTCCACGAAGATTCTGTCCCTTGCTTTCTGCGGTTGGTCGTCAAGAATGTCCACCAGCGACTGACCTGTCATGGACGGTGAAGCGGCAAGCCCG
>JAKQFZ010001257.1 GCA_029558215.1 Candidatus Omnitrophota bacterium | reverse complement strand
TTCGTTGAACCATTTGACTTCCAGGTTCGTAGTGATATGCTCAGCATGTTCCAGCGATAGACAAAAACATGGGGGTTGCCATGGCATCGAAAACGACGTTAAGAGAATCACCCAAGACACTCAGGAGCCAACTCCTTGCAGATTGGAAAAAATTCAGTCAGATGAGGAAACTGCGTACTCCAGGGAAGGTCTTCAAGATCCTCGATGTGTGTTTTCCAGAGTCATTAGAGACAAGTGCTGCTCTATTGGAGTTTTTTAGAAATGGCGATAGCGAGTCTCTGCACCTGGATACGATATGCTCGGATCTGAGAGTGATCGCCCAAGAAGCACCTCTCTCCGAATACCCAAATCACAGGATTCGGTTGGGAGATCCCGAATTCCTGCTGCCAGAGTGCGAATACGATCTAGTCGTCGTTTGTCTCGTCGAAAACCGTATTGAGAATCCCTTCCGAGCGATTGCGAATCTCGTCAAGCATTGCATGAAGATTGGTGGCAGCATTCTCTTTGTCCATGAAGAAGGGGACACTAGTGCATCGCCAAGGCGGGGTGCTGCAAACCGTCATGCTTTTCTAAGGGAGTTCTGTCTCGCAATGTCCATGAGTTCGACGGGAACCTATCCGTCAAAACCCTCGGTGTCCTCCGATTCAACGCTTGCACATTACCTGTACACGAAGCATTCAGAAACCCAGAACTCTTGGTGCAATCTTGCTGACTGGCGTTCCAGAATGGTCAGTTGGAATATCGAAGATGTCTACGAGCCTGGATACACTCTTGAGCGCTACAATGAGAGATTAGTCAATGAGATTACTTCCTTGCTGAAGAAGACGGAGTGCTCCTGTACAGGGAGCTTTGACGAATCACCAGTAAGGGGAATCTACTACATAGACACAACTCGATTTCTTAACGGCATTGCTGATCCCTTTGTGAAGACAGCTGCTGCCGATCGCTCGGAGATATTAGCGACTGTTGGCGGAAATGAGTTCACAAATTTGAAGATTGCTGTCCTTCCTCTCATCGCGGCTCGGGAAGGCAGTAGTCCAATTAAAATGAGGTTCGAGATAGATTCCGTCAGGAAGTTTCTGGGCACACCGGAACACATTCAGATTACTCTAATTCCGCTTGAACCAGAATGCTCCGACCTGATGGTGAATTCTGAGAGCCAGGAGTATTTGCTTACCAATAACTGCCTCAGACTTCTTGCGGCTGATGCGAGAAGTGTTTTTGGCGAAATGCCTATGGTCTTGTACTTCTTCCTTTCAGAGGGAGTGGACATTGGAACTGCTTCAGTTTTTCTCTTCTGCTGCAACCAGTGGCTTTCTCCTTGCAGTTTCGGCGCTGTATTTGAGGCTTTCTACGTCTACCTATGGAATCTCCAAGCATTTCTCATGCACCATAATGCAATGCTTCTGCAGCGCGCCAATCTCCTCGAATCCACTCGCGCTTCAATAGAACGACTCCGTGATCTCCTGAATGAAGCGAGAGAACCTTTGGCAAATCTGAACAATCTTCTTGACCCTGCAAGTTCATTGACCTTTGGTGGTGCTTCAGTGGATATCTTCTATGATCCAAACCGACAAACCGTTGCGTTGAGTGAGACTAATGGGACAGTACCAGTTTGTCATGACTTTGACGCCCAGAACCCAATCGCTTGCCTGGAGCAGACTGCCGCTGTCGTTCTCTCAGTTCTCGGAGAGATTCCGTCTGCCAGAAAACCTCTTTGGGAATACCTGACTGCGGTGGTTCTCAACTCCGGTGACCGTCCGATCCTTGACGCATTTGTCAACTACATCCCAGGAATTGCAGACTCTCTCCTGAGAATCAAACTTTCACGGCAACCATCTGCAGACCTCAGCTCAGCCGTCCAACAAGCCGAGGAAGTCTTCCGCACAGTCAAGGATTGGTTCTACTATGCCTACAAACAGGGGAAGGACTGTCTGCCTCTGTCAATGTTGTATGCATCTCTCTTTCTGTTCACGGAACGGAGATTCAGTGAGTCACCACCGACCCGAAAGGTTCCTATCTGTTCCACCAGACCTGTTGATACACTTGATGGCTTAGCTTCGTTGGACAGGCAGTTTGGTTTCAGAGAAAATATCAATCTGACTTTTGAAGACAACAAAGTCGTGCTTTGTCTTCCCCTCACCAAGGAACATGGGTTGCATGTGAGTAGGTCATTCAACAATCTTGTGGCTTCGGTCAAGTCTGCAACCGCAGAAAACTCTCACGGACACAGAATGAGGCATGGCGACACGACGTTCGCCCTGCTGTCACTCTGCGGAGGAAGCCCAACATTCGATTCCCGAAAGAGGAGCGCGATTGGTCTGAAAATGCAGCACAAAATCGAAATCTCCTTCAAGAAGCGCAGTGAGATCACGATTGTGTGGAGTGGAAGGGTGTATTCATGAAGATATACCAGATCAACCTCAATAACGACCGTAGAATCGGGACTACCGTGACGTCACTTCCCGAGATGCCGTCTGAAGACTATTTCCTTGTCGTACATCCTGACCGGCCTCAGGAATCAGTCAATGAGGATCTGCCCCAATTTCTCAAGGACAACTGCTGCAAAGGCATCCTCTATGTCAAAGGCATCGGATATGCAGGGGTGAACATCGAAAATGTCCGCCAAATCGAAGGGGACACTGATCATCGTGTTCATTTCTACTCCAAAGCCCTTGGTTCAGGGGACGCAGAAGACGAACAGAATCGCTTCCAGAAATTCTTCAAGGAGATTCGCCGCAGCAAAGGCACAGTCAACTGGGAAATACTCGATCCTCAGAGAGAAGACTACACGGTCTGTACCAGCGGGCATCAGGAATTACTCCTCGAGACATTTAGTAATGCGCTTGATCATATCCTCTGCAATAGTTTCGGCAAACTTGTCTGGTTCTTCGATCATCCCGAAGTAGCGATCAGCGAACAGGACAGGAATAGCATTCGGGGCAACCTGGATGACCTTAAGCAACGTGCCTGCGAGTTGGATCTGCCTGAAGCGTCGGAAGCCTGCTGCCTGACAGTGGAGCTCGCAGACTTAATCCTCATGGAGAACGGCAGGCGAGCCAATAAAAAACGTATAAGGGAGATTTTGGAATCTATCCCAAGGAGGTTTTGATGTCAATAACCATATACTTCTTCGATGATGATTTAACTAAATCTCAGACGGCTGAAGGATGGAAGGGTATCCTAAAAAGACACCTTCCAGGCGCCGATGTCAAAACCTATTCTGAGTTTCAACTCACGCAGGTGGATCAAAATGGTCATTCCAAGAAAGTCATCTTGATGGATATGCGTTTTGACCGAGATGATAATGCAGGACTTGGGTATCTTAGGGTGATCAAGAACTCCGAATCGCACAAACATATCCCAGTAATCATGATATCCGCAGTGAATCTCAAGCCCCGTACACAGATAGAGTGCTTCAAGGAAGGGGCTTCAGGCTACTTCTGTAAGAATCAGAGAGATGGCTATGAGGAATATGACAGTCTCTGCGACCTTATCTATTCGCTTACATCCTCAACTACCCCGACTGAGACAACACCCTACGAAATCCTGCGTGGGGGATCAATGGCGATGAAGGAACTGCGTGCTCTCGTGAAGGTAGTTGCTCCATTGGACTGCCCCGTGGTGATCCTTGGAGAAACGGGCACGGGAAAGGAACTGGTTGCAGCCTACTTGGCTAGATACGGCAAGCCTGTAAGCCTGCCAATCGAAATCGAAATTGGCACTTCCACATCAAAGAAGGCTACAAAAGCCAAGAAAATTATGTTGGACGTCAATCCCATTTTATCCATGAACTGCGCAGCAATAACGTCCACTCTCGCTGAAACTATTCTCTTCGGAATCGGCGACAACGTCGCCTCAGAGGTTGATGGACGTCCAGGCATCTTCGAACGTGCGCAAGGAAGAGTTGTCTTTCTTGATGAGATTGGCGACCTGCCTATGGATCAGCAGGCGAAGCTTCTCCGAGTGCTTCAGGAAAAGAAAGTGTCTCGTGTCGGTGAAGAGGGTGTAGAGAGACCAGTCGATTTCCGACTCGTCTGCGCAACAAACAATAACCTATATGAGAAAGTGGCATTAGGTCAGTTCCGCGCCGATCTGCTTTACCGCCTGGATATTGCGCAAATCTGTGTTCCTCCTTTGAGGGAACGGATAAACGATATTCCGTCTCTCATCCTGCACTTCGTCCACAAACATGTTGGCCTGAACGGCGATGCAACTCACATAGGTGATATTGAAC
Organism: Candidatus Omnitrophota bacterium; assembly: GCA_029558215.1. Lineage (GTDB taxonomy): Bacteria > Hinthialibacterota > Hinthialibacteria > JAKQFZ01 > JAKQFZ01 > JAKQFZ01. The sequence goes on along the minus strand of JAKQFZ010001257.1, from coordinate 369 downwards.
AATCTGTTTTCGAAAGGGCAAAAGACTATGACTGGCCTGGCAATATTCGGCAGTTGCAGTCTCATATCCAGAAGGCAATCGTCAAGAATATCCTTGATGGAAAGAAGACAATTCTTGAATTGGCGCACTTCCCTCCAATGGAGAAGCAAGCAGCAACCCCCGAGACAGAAGCTTTGAGCGCTGCCGCCAAGGAATTGATAAAGTGTGTTCTCACCAAAGAGGTTGACTGGGGGAAGATACAGCCTGTCTCACTCAAAGAGGCGGTGCTGCGAGAGTTGATCTCACTATATCCAAGTAAGACTGATGCTGATTACGCGGGACTGCTTCATTGCGGTCACAATGCGCTCCGGAAGTTCAAATCGCAGCACA
>JAKQFZ010001149.1 GCA_029558215.1 Candidatus Omnitrophota bacterium | reverse complement strand
AGGAGGGCAGCAGACTCTTTGTGGGCATTGCAGCGGAAGATCGATGGCGCGACTATTCCCGGTATCAGTGTCGGCACAAGAGGTGTCTCTTATCCGGCACGATATGCCGCCACGAAAGACCCCCCGACCATGAAGGCTGCTCACTACTACCACAAAGCTCGAGCGTTGTACAAGGCCCAAGAAGGCCTTCCAGAAACCCCCCAAGTAGTCATTCCGTTCGGACAAGAAGACATCGCTGCGATGGAAGCCAAAGACAAGATGGCTCTTCAGCTGGAGTTCGATAGATGGATCACTGACAATTTCCAGCCATGGGGAAACCCGGTCTGGGCAGAGTGGCTGAAGAACAAATACCCTGGATACTTTGAAGCGCGCGTTTCCGAGATGAAAAATCTCCACGAGCTTCAGAAGCAGTGGCAGGAGATACGGATCAGGGGAGCACAGAGCATCGAAGACCTTTATCTCATGTGGCGCGTCAGTGCGGACAAAGACCTCCAACAAAGACTCAGGGGCGGGGATGCTTTGGAAGCGCCGCGAGCGACTGGAGAACACCAACCGACTATGTTTAACCAGGGGATCTGGAACAGACGCTCATACACCACGACACCGAGACGTTATGGAGTGGACGCTAGATCTATCTCCGGGATGACGATCAGTTCAGAACCGATCTCAGCGTATCTCCCTGGCGAAGCTCCGGCAGCCCAGCCAGCTCAGCCAGCTCAGCCAGCTCCGCCATGAGTATAGTCTCGACATCAGGCAGCTCCCAACTGTGAACACTGTCACATGAATACGATTACGCATAGAAATAATCTCAATATACACTGATCCAGGGCGAATAAAGCGAACCAAAGAGAAACATGTCATTGATAAAAATTGGCGTGAAAAAGGACCCCGCTCGCGAATTCGTGTACAGAGGGAGAGGGGCGAAACGCGCGAGAGAGGTTCAAGAAGAGCATCCCGATGAGACAGGGGCGTGGAAAGGAAAGGAGCCGGAAGAGAGCGAGGAGCCTGTTTTATCGCAGAAGCGCCAGAAGATGGCTGCCATTGAGAAGTCGCTTCCGGAATTGCAAGAATGGGATCCAAGGTCGCTCCCGAATGGGTTTTTTGTTGTCGTCGAGGGGAAGAGGCGGACAGGGAAGAGCACTTTTATCAAGTGGCTGCTGCAGTGGTACCAGGACAGGTTCGCTCTTGTCTGGGTCATGACCCAGACGGCCGCGAGTGGGTTTTGGCAGGAATTTGTCGGAAACGCCTTTGTATTCGATGGATACAGGGGAGACGCGCTCGCAAAACTCATAGCGAGAAACGACAAAATTATCGCCAAACATGGGGAGGAGTCGGCAGCAACGTTGAAAGCCGCTTCGACGCTCGTTATCTTTGACGACTGTATCACCAGAGACATTCTATACGACGAAATTTTCACCAGGCTCGCCGTCGAAGGGAGACATCATTGCATTAATGTCATCTTTTCGACACAGGATCCAAAGACTGTCACCCCTAAAGTCAGGGACAATTGTGATGTCGCAGTCGTTTTCAATCAGAAGACGTTCCGCATCAAAGAGAGCATTTGGCACGATTTCATGAACGACGTGGACA
>JAKQFZ010001146.1 GCA_029558215.1 Candidatus Omnitrophota bacterium | reverse complement strand
TCTCCCAAGGGAGAAGGTCGGGATGAGGAGCTCCGAGATTCTTCGCATAGCCTCCGATGACAAGAACACGTAGGGCGGCATTCATGCTGCGCGGGACAAATCCCGCCCTACTGCTTTCATGATACCTTGAGGATATCTAACTCTCCACTGCCCGTCAAATTATCATCCTCCCAACACTTTTTGCCTCTCCAGTTAGGAATTCGTGTTAGCATGCTTAAGCCGTCGGATATCCCGTTCGGGGGATTCCGCGGCGCAGAAATCCCTTAGGGAAACACGGCAGCGTTCTGCCTCGTTTCGATGAAGAATTCTTTGGAAAATGTGGAAGAGTCTCTATCGTAATCGGTCGGTGCTCTGGAGTTTTGTCGCGCGCGATCTGCGGAGTCGTTACGCCGGTACCAGCATGGGTCTGGTTTGGACGCTACTCAATCCCATACTCCAGATTCTGATCTATGTGTTTGTATTCTCCTCGATCCTGAGCAGCAAGTTTGGACTGCTCCGTTGGGGGGAGATTCCGTACTGGATTTATCTGTGTTCGGGACTCTTACCCTGGATCGCCTTTCAGGAAATCAATGCCCGCTCGACAACCCTTTATCTGGAGAATTCCAATCTCATCAAGAAAGTCTTCTTCCCCGCGGAAGTTTTGCCCGCTTACCTGACCGTTTCTGGCTTGATCAATCTCACGATCAGCATGAGTTTTCTGCTGTTGGTGTTGGCTGTCTCGGGTCAGTTTCCCGGGTGGGCAGTGGCGTTCCTTCCAGTGCTGATGCTGCTTCAGCATCTGGCCTGTTTTGGACTGGCGATGGCGCTGTCGGTTCTGAGCGTATTTTTCCGAGATCTCATACAACTGGTGCAACTCGTGTTGATGGTTTGGTTCTGGGCGACTCCGATCTGCTACCCCGAGGATATCGTTATCGGGTCGTCGAGTTTTCCGACGTGGCTTCAGGCGGTCTATCGCCTGAATCCGTTCCTGAGTCTGGTAAACGGTTATCGAAACATTTTTCTGAAGGGACAGATTCCCTATTGGCAGGACATGGCGATGGCGTTGGCTTTCGGCCTTGCCGCGTTTCTTGTCGGAAAATTGCTGTTTCGAACGCAAATGAAGGAGATCGTTGACCTGGTCTGAGGTCAAAGGGAAAAGAGAAGGCGTGATGTCTGCGGTTGTTGCAAACAACATTTCCAAGAAGTACAAACTCTACGATCGGCCTTCCGATCGGCTCAAGGAATGGTTCTCCCTGCCACGCCAGACATGCCATCGCGATTTCTGGGCGCTCAAGGATGTCAGTTTTGAACTGCCCAAGGGCAGCGCGTTGGGAGTCATCGGCCCCAATGGAGCGGGCAAGTCTACACTCCTGAAAATTCTCACCGGAACAACCGTCCCCACCGAAGGAACGTATTCTCTGATCGGTCGTGTGGCTTCACTTCTGGAACTGGGAGCCGGTTTTCATCCTGAATTCACTGGACGACAGAATCTTCAGATGAACGCTCGAATGCTCGGACTGACTGATGATGAGATTCGAGAGCGCATGGACGAAATCATCGAATTCGCTGAATTGAAGGCGTTCATTGACCAGCCGGTACGCACCTATTCATCGGGTATGTATGTTCGGCTTGGCTTTGCCATTGCTTCGAGTGTGAGGCCGGACGTGCTCATTGTGGATGAGGCGTTATCGGTCGGAGACGCTTATTTTCAACGTAAATCAATCGATCGGATTCAGTATTTTCGGGAACACGGGGTGACGATCCTGTTCGTCTCCCATGATTTGAGCATCGTGCGACGTTTCTGTGATCAGGCACTGTGGCTTAACGAAGGGCGTGTGCAGAATTTCGGTGACGTGCATCGTGTTTCCAAAGCCTATGAGCTTTGGGAGCGCAAGAAGGAACAGGTCAGTTTGGGCATCGAGTATCAGATGGAACAAACCGCTGCTGAGCCTGAGCCCGACGGTTCCGGAGTCACGTCCCGTGAACAGAAAAAGAAGCTTCGGGTGCTGGGTTCAACCTGGGGTTCCGGCGAGGTGAAGATCACACGGGTGGAGATGCTCAACACCGAAGGCAAGAGCGGGTGGACGTTTACCACCGGAGAGCCGATCACCATTCGATATCATTTTTACGCTTTCAAAGAAATTCCAACACCTGTCTTCGGTCTGAACATCCATCGTCTGGACGGTGTTTATGTCTTTGGAACAAACAATCACAACATTCATCCCACAGTGCTTCCCCCTCTCAAGGAAGGCCAGGGTTACGTGGATTTCCACATCAGGCATTTGAAACTCCACAGTGGAACGTACTTCCTCACCACCAATGTTTACACCAAGCCCGACGAACCGTTCTGGTCGGAGCCTGCTGATTTCCACAACCAGATGTACGAGTTCAAGGTCTGGTCTGGACAACCCCAGCACGGTGTCATCCCGCTTGAGGGCTCGTGGCAGGTTGGACAGGAGCGACAGATCACTCAAACAGGTTCCATCCCATCGCGGTTGGACTTCGCTTCGGAACAGGTTGTCAACTACCTCTATTCGGGCTGGTATGAAGTTGAGGAAACCTTGGCGACAGAGACCGAACCCTCCTATTCCTACGTCTGGGCAACTCCCAAGGCCGAGTTTCTCATCCATGTGCCTGAAACCGCCCAGACCTTGTCTCTGGACATCAACGGCAATCTACTCCGGAAACCGGAAGGACAGATCTTGTCATTCACGATAGAAGGCGAGCCGTTGGGAACGCTCAAGGTCGCGCAGTCCGGTTACTCTGTTCATTCACTCAACATTCCGGATGAGATGAAAGGTCGAACCGTTCGCGTCTGCTTTCAGAGCGACCAATCGTGGACTCCCAAGAGCCTCTTCGGGGGAGAGGACGAACGTGAGCTGTCCGCATCGGTGAGGGGAATATGGGTGCAATAGAGCCATCGGACACAGCCCCCAAAGACTTGGGACTGGCAGTCATTCTAACTTATGGCTGTAACTCGCGTTGTTCTCATTGTCATATCTGGCAGAGGGGTCCTCTCGGAAATGAACTGTCTCTGAGGCAGTATCGGGAAATCTTCCAGGGTGATTTTGCCCAACAGGTCACGAGCCTTTCGATCTCCGGTGGAGAACCGTTCACACGCGCAGACGCCGAAGCGGTGTTGCGCTCGGTGCCTCAGAATATCCCGCTCCTGGTGGGAACCAATGCAATCGAGGATGAACGAATCGCCCGATGCCTGGATCGGATCCGCGCGACAAGACCGATTTCGGTTCAGGTTTCGGTGGATGGCACTGCCGAGACTCACGACCGAGTCCGTGGAGTTGCAGGAAACCATGACGCCGCAGTACGCCTTCTCAAATGGTGCCAAAGAGAAGGCATTCCCTCAACGGTATCCTTTACCCTGGGGGCGGACAACTATGCCGACCTGCTTGCCGTTCAAAGTCTTGCAGGTCAGTTGGACGCGCATTTTGCGTTCAGGCCGGTCAACCGCGGTGAATTCTACGGCAACCAAGACGGTCATTTCGCACCATCTGACTTTGCCGAAGCGCAGATCCAGACTGTGGAGCAAGACGTCACTGCCCTGATCAAACAAAAGATGCGCGAGGGCTATTACAACCAGACGGATTTTGTCTACTGGGGCTTGATCCCCGATTACCTTCGGGGCACCGTCAAATACCCACGATGTCTTGCCGCAAAGGATTTTTTCCTCATTGACCCTGCAGGTGTTCTGTATCCCTGTCCGCAGTATTGGCAGCCGATGGGCAATGTTCACGACTGGCCTGAGGCTTTTATGTCACCTCGGCGTTTGGAAGTTGCTGCGAAAGTGGAACGACTTGAATGCGGCGGTTGCTGGAACGACTGCTTCATCTGGAACAGTCTCTGTCGGCAGCCACAGTGGGTCAGAACGCAGTTTGCCAGAATACTCCACGAAAGAATTGGAGTTCCCCAACAGGCTCCTTCCGAGATTCTTCCCGGCGAGGATTCTGCTGTTGCCTGCCTGGGGCAGGGCTGGTTTCCCTCAGACAGCCCGGGAGCGCGCTGGACAAGTTTGGAAGCGGCGTTGTTCATCTCAGGGGGCTCCATGCTGCACGTGACGCTTTCCAATCCCTGCCCACAACGCCAGTCTGCGCCAACGCAACTGGAAGTCGAGGTGGACGGGAACCCATCTGCCACGGTGCCCTTGGACTTTCAAGGGGAGAGAACGCTCGACATAGAGATGCCGAGGAAATCAGAAAACACGATAAGGGAAGTCTTGCTCAAGTGTGATCGAACCTGGACTCCCGCCAGTCTGGGACTATCGAAAGACAGCAGGAAACTCGGAGTCGCTGTCATACGAGTATGGACAACGCAGTGATCGCGTCAGGGAAACTCTGCCTACCGAGCGGATTCTTCGGGTGCCTTTTCTTGTTTCTTGCGCAAGACCTCAGCCAGTCCTTGAAGATGCTGAACCTGGGGTTTTGAGGCTTCAAGATTGGCTGCCTGAATGGCTTCGTAGACTTCTTTACGATGAACGGAAATGGAACGAGGCGCACGGACACCCAGTTTCACCTGGTCACCCTTGACCTCAACCACGACCACTTCAATTTGGTCACCGATGACGATGCTTTCGTCGGGCTTGCGACTCAGGACGAGCATTTTGTCAACTCCCGACCGCTGGCCTGAGGCCAAATTGGATGCTGTGTGCTGAAACGCGGATCCGCCAATACGATCTGTTTTCCATGACGACTGCTCGGGTTGATTACCAATGGTCCCTTCAGGTTCATGGTCGCCTGCTGCGGGTCGGAAGGCACCACCACAATGGCCAGGACTTTGGCCTCCAAGGGATCCGTCAAGTCCAAGCCTTCGAGGTCTTCCGAGTGCACCTGAATCTGATAG
>JAKQFZ010001145.1 GCA_029558215.1 Candidatus Omnitrophota bacterium | reverse complement strand
CTCGGTCATCCTTAACCCTCCCGCTTCGACACGCTTCTGACCAAGAGCAGACTGTTCTTGGCACCGGGAACCGCACCCCGGACGAAAATCATGTCGCTTTCAGCGTCAATTTTCACAACTTCCAAATTCCGAACCGTCACTCGGTCGCACCCCATGTGCCCGGGGAGCTTTTTCCCCTTCATGACGTGGTGCGGATAGGCACTGGAACCAATGGATCCGGGTGCCCGGTGAAACATCGAGCCATGGCTTCCTTTGCCACCCTTGAAGTGGTGTCTCTTTACTCCACCCGCAAAACCGCGTCCCTTGCTGTAACCCGTCACGTTGACTCGGTCACCTTCCTTGAACAGATCGGCTTTCAACTGCTGCCCAACCTGATAATCACTGGCTGTGTTGAGACGAATCTCCTTCACATACTTGTGAGGTGGAACATTCGCCTTCTGAAAATGCCCAGCCATCGGTTTGCAGACGCCTCTCTTCTTGGTGACCGGTTCAAAGCCCAGCTGGATGGCCGAATAACCTTCCTTGGCCGGCGTACGAACCTGGGTCACCACACAAGGACCCAGCGCTATCGCCGTCAGAGGGACAACTTCCCCGTCATCTCTGAACAGCTGAGTCATCCGAACTTTTTTGCCTATAAGGCCTTTTTCCACCTCAGCCATCTCGAAAAACCTCTCGTTTTTGTATGTCTCTCTCTGTCCTGATCCAGCGACTACAATTTGATCTCGACGTGAACCCCAGCAGGCAGCTCCAACTGTGTGAGAGCATCCATCGTCTTGGGATTCCAGTCGGCAATATCGATCAGCCGCTTGTGGACCCTCATCTCGAACTGCTCCCGGGACTTCTTGTCCACGTGTGGGGAGCGCAAAACGGTATACTTCGAAATCTTCGTCGGCAATGGAATCGGGCCTACAATCTTGGCCCCCGTCCGCTTGGCAGTCTCAACGATTTCCGTCGCGGACTGGTCCAACAGACGGTGATCATAAGCCTTCATTCGAATCCGAATGTTGTTCGGCCTTTCCCGCATGTTCTGCTCCTACCGCTTTCCTGACGTAACTACTCAATAATCTCCGTGACCACACCGGCACCCACGGTCCGTCCGCCTTCGCGAATCGCAAATCGCACTTCCTGCTCCATCGCGATGGGCGTGATCAACTGCGCTACCACTTCCACATTGTCCCCGGGCATCACCATCTCCACGCCCTCCGGCAACGTCACCGTTCCCGTCACATCGGTTGTCCGGAAATAAAACTGTGGGCGATACCCATTGAAGAACGGCGTGTGACGGCCACCCTCTTCTTTGGACAAAATGTACACCTGACCCTTGAACTTTGTGTGCGGTGTGATCGTCTTGGGCGCAGCAATAACCTGACCGCGCTCAATGTTGTCCTTGTCCACTCCGCGCAACAGCAAACCAACGTTGTCACCAGCCAGTCCCTCATCCAACGTCTTGCGGAACATCTCCACCCCGGTCACCACCGTCTCCAACGTCGGCTGGATCCCTACCAACTCCACCTTGTCTCCAACATGCACGATGCCTCGCTCAATTCGTCCCGTCGCCACCGTGCCTCGACCCGTGATCGAAAACACATCTTCAACAGGCATCAAGAACGGCTTCGCACTGTCTCGAACCGGCATCGGGATGTAACTGTCTACCGCCTTCATCAACTCCCAGATGCACTTGTACTCTTCCGCCGTCGGATCCGTCGAGGCACTCGACATCGCCTTCAACGCTGAACCCGGAACGATCGGAATGTCGTCCCCGGGAAACTCGTACTTCGACAGCAAGTCCCGCAACTCCAACTCCACCAACTCGATGAGCTCCGGGTCATCCACCATGTCCACTTTGTTCAAAAACACCACAATCGAGGGCACCGCAACCTGCCGCGCCAGCAAAATGTGCTCTCGCGTCTGGGGCATCGGGCCGTCCGCGGCCGATACCACCAAAATCGCTCCGTCCATCTGCGCAGCACCCGTGATCATGTTCTTGATGTAGTCCGCGTGACCAGGGCAGTCCACGTGCGCGTAGTGACGATTGTCCGTCTCGTACTCCACATGCGCTGTCGCAATCGTGATCCCGCGCTCCCGCTCTTCAGGCGCATTGTCAATGGAATCAAACGATCGGAAAGACGCCATTCCCTTGTACGACAACACCTTTGTGATCGCCGCGGTCAATGTTGTCTTCCCGTGATCCACATGACCGATGGTGCCCACGTTTACATGGGGCTTCGTTCGCTCAAATTTCGCCTTGGCCATTGTCTTCAAGCCTCCGCCATAAGTGTTTTCGATATACATACCGCAACCATCACATTCCTGAATCAGGAATGGTTGCGGTCTCTTTATCCGTCTATTACATACCGGTAAGCCCACGACCGGGATTGAACCGGTGACCTCATCCTTACCAAGGATGCGCTCTACCAACTGAGCTACGTGGGCACAACCCAGCACCCGATCTTCGGGCACCAGACAGAAGTATACTTCTACCAAACCCGACTTTGCCCTGTCAAGAAAAATGAGTGGAAAACTCAAACTCTCTGAAATTTCATGATTTCGGGGTTGACTCCGGAACTTGAAAAATGACTTCAGTTCTAGGTTGCACCCGGTGGGATGATCCCCTATCATTCTCGGACTTCTTCAAAAAGGAGAGTTTACCGGTGTTGGAGATTAACAAGATGAAGCAGTTGGAGGAGAAAGCCAGACAGATTCGGATCGACAGCATTCAGATGCTGACCGAGGCCGGTTCCGGCCATCCAGGAGGCTCGTTGTCTGTCGCGGATCTGGTCGCAGCGCTGATGTTTGACGTCATGAAACACGATCCCAAGCGACCCGACTGGGAAGACCGGGATCGGTTTGTCATGTCCAAGGGGCACTGTATTCCTGCCTGGTATAGTGCGCTGGCACAGGCCGGATATATTGACCGAAACCTTCTCCCAACGCTCAGAAAACTGGGCAGCCCGCTGCAGGGACATCCCGACCGTGTCCTGCTTCCCTGTCTGGAGGCGTCGACGGGCTCTTTGGGACAAGGTCTTTCCATAGCAGTCGGTATGGCACTTGCCAGCAAGATGAAAGGAAATGCGTTTCGGGTCTTTTGCATGTTGGGTGACGGGGAAATCCAGGAAGGCCAAGTCTGGGAAGCAGCAATGGCCGCGGCGAAGTTCAAGTTGGATACGCTTGTCGCCATTGTGGATCACAACGGCCTGCAGATTGACGGCTTTGTCGAGCAGGTGATGCCGCTTGAGCCACTGGCCGACAAATGGAAAGCGTTCAACTGGCACGTCATCTCGATAGACGGCCACGAATTCGGTCAGATTCTTCCCGCATTTGAACGGGCATCAGATACCAAAGGAAAGCCAACAGTCATTCTTGCCAAGACCATCAAAGGCAAAGGGGTTTCCTTCATGGAGAATCTTTGTGACTGGCACGGTGTGGCACCCAACCGGGAGCAGGAAGCACAGGCTCTCGCGGAACTGGGTGTGACGAAATCTAAGTAAGGGAGTCAGAAATGGCAGCGAAAGCAACACGCCAGACTTTTGGCGAAACATTGGCGGAAATTGGAGCAACGCATCCGAATGTGGTCGTCATGGATGCAGACCTGAGCAAGTCAACCATGTCCAAACTTTTTGCGGCGAAATATCCCGACCGTTTTTTTGAGTTGGGCATCGCGGAATCCAACATGGTGGGCGCCGCCGCAGGCATGGCACTGTGTGGCAAGATTCCATTCATCTGCAGTTTTGCCTGCTTTCTCACGGGGCGCTACGAGACGATCCGGATCTCCGTCGCGTATTCCCAGGTTCCCGTTCGGATTGTTGGAACCCATGCAGGCATTGGAATCGGTGAAGACGGCAACTCCCAGATGGGTTTGGAAGACCTGACCATCATGAGAGCGCTGCCTCACATGACTGTGATCCAGCCCGCCGACGACATAGAGACTCGGCAAGCCGTTCAGTTGCTTGCCACCAATGCAGTACCGGGGCCGGCATATCTGCGCCTGACCCGCCAGAAACTTGAAGCGGTCAACAAGAGCGATTACCGGTTCCAACTCGGTAAGGGCGTCGTCCTGAGAGACGGTTCGGACATGACTATCCTCGCCACAGGGGGCGTGGTTCACAACAGTTTGAAGGCAGCGGAACTGCTCACCACACAGGGCATCAATGCCAGAGTAGTCAACATCCACACGGTCAAACCGATTGACGCTGACTTGATCGAGAAGTGTGCCCGTGAGACCAAAGCGTTCCTCACAGTCGAAGATCACAACATCGTCGGCGGCATGGGTGGCGCTGTGGCGGAAGTTCTTGCCGATCGAGGCCCCTTTGGCATCAGGATGCTCCGGTGGGGCATCCAAGATCGCTTTGGAGAGTCCGGATCGCCCGAGGAACTCTATCAGGCTTATGGTCTGGACGTAGACGGTATCCTCGCGAAGGCAAAGGAAGTCTACGCTCGGATTTAGCCGTTCATTCGGTCTGCAAAGAATAGTCTCATGCACGGTCCGGGAACAACCCAGAAAGGTATGTTTTCACAGGAACCCAGGAGTCAAGAATGATGACAAACAAACAAATGGCTGAGGCATCGAAGAAATACCTCTTCAACAACTATGGCGAACGCGATATGGCACTGGTTCGCGGGCAGGGTGCCCGAGTTTGGGACGCGGATGGTAATGAGTACATTGACATGCTTGCTGGCATTGCCGTCTGCAACGTGGGACACTGTCATCCGAAGGTCGTCGAAGCGGCACAGAGACAACTCACCCAGTTGATTCACGTTTCCAACCTATTCAACATTGAGCCGCAGATTCAGCTGGCGCAAAGGCTTGTTGACAACAGTTTTGCTGACAAAGTCTTTTTCTGCAACAGTGGCGCAGAAGCCGTCGAGGGCGCTCTGAAACTGGCAAGGCGGTATGGAACTTCCCAACGCGGTTCGGAATGTGTTGAGTTCATTGCCGCGGAGAATTCCTTTCATGGACGCACTTTTGGAGCCATCTCGGCAACGGGACAGGAGAAGTATCGGAAGGGATTTGAGCCGCTTCTCCCTGGCGTTCGGTTTGTTCCCTTCAACGAGATCAAGGCGTTCGATGATGCATTCTCAGAACGAACGTGTGGCGTCATCCTGGAGCCGATTCAGGGCGAAGGTGGCGTGATGCCCGCTTGCAGAGAGTATCTCCAGCATGTTCGCAGCCGCTGTTCGGAAACCAACACCGTACTGATTTTCGACGAGATCCAATGTGGAATGGGACGCACCGGCAGGCTTTTCGCCCATGAGCATTATGGAATCGAGCCCGACGTCATGACATTGGCGAAGGCTTTGGGCGGCGGGCTGCCTGTTGGCGCTCTGTTGGCACGAGATCGCTTCGCGGATGTCCTTGGACCTGGCACTCACGCTTCCACGTTTGGTGGAAATCCTGTGGTGATGGCAGCAGCACTGGCCGTTTTGGAACTGCTCATCGAAGGTGGACTTCTGGAGCGATGCGCCCAACTGGGTGCCTACTTCAAGGACAGGCTGTCGCAGCTTGCAGAGCATAGCCCCAAAGTCAAAGAGGTGCGTGGCGCAGGTCTCATGCTGGGCGTGGTGCTCGACAGTCCCGCAAAGCCCGTCATGATGGCGCTTCGGGAAAAGGGCATCCTGTGTGCGACGGCGCTGGATACGGTGGTGCGTTTTGTCCCACCATTCGTGATTGAGAAGGCGGACATTGACCGAACGGTTGATGCGCTCGGATCCATTCTTAAGAGCCTTTGATGAAAATCGGGATTGACATCAGCGAGACCACCGGCGAGAAGACGGGCGTCGGCTACTATACGACCCATCTGGTGGAAGCCCTCGCGGCTGTTGACCGTGTAAACCAGTACACGCTCTATCCAGTCTTTTTTGACAATTTCCCGCCGACCTATGATAGGGCAACTTGCCCGGAACAAGACAATTTCAGTCTGTTTGGCAAGAGTCTGTCCCGCAGAAAGCTGACCCATCTATGGCACAAGTCCGGGATGCCAAAGGAGCAACTCTTCGGACAACAGGATGTCTTTCACAGTACAACGTTCTCATCTCCTGAACTTACCGAATCGTCCTTGATCGTCACTCTTTACGATCTCTCCTTCTGGACACACCCACAGTGCCACCGACCAATCAATCGGCGTTATTGTGCCGAGCGTTGTTGCCTTGCCGCTCGGCGCGCCAGTCGCTTGATCGCCATCTCCGAAGCGACCAAACGGGATATCCTCAAGTACCTTCATGTGCCCGAAGAGCGTGTCGTGGTAACTCCGCTGGCAGCGCATCCACGTTTCAGGCCGGTCGAAGACGCCTGGTGCAAACATCAGGTGTTGATGAAATACGGTTTGCTCACCGACTACATCTTCTCTCTCGGTTCCCTGGAGCCTCGCAAAAACATCGCGACGCTGATTCGAGCCTACTCGGCGTTGCCGGATCGTCTGCGCCGAACAACACATCTGGCGATTGCTGGTGCCAAAGGTTGGAAGAACTCCAACCTGTTCGCCTTGATCGAGCAGCTGAGCCTGGGCGACTGCGTCAAAGTACTGGGATATGTTCCCGATGATGATCTGCCTGCACTGTATAGTTCCGCTTCCGTTTTCGTCTATCCCTCTTTGTACGAGGGATTCGGATTGCCCGCGCTCGAAGCGATGGCTTGTGGTGCACCGGTGATTGTTTCAAACACGTCTTCGCTGCCTGAAGTGGTAGGAACAGCGGGGATTCAGATTGAACCAACCGATGTCGAAGCCCTGACACAAGCGATCCTGCGCGTGCTCTTGCAGCCTGATCTTTCAGAGGAACTCCGCCGAAAAGGTATCGAACAGGCACACCGATTCTCCTGGCAGCGAACCGCAGAGCTGACACTCCAAGCCTATGTTGACGCTGCCGCCGAGAAAAATCGGCGAAAGTGACCGATTCCCAGGTACGGTCAGAGCGATTGCATCCCCATGTGGCATTCTGAAGGCACTTCGGGCAGATTGTTGCACCTCGTGATATCACTTGCAGGACTTGCGGCAGGAATGCATTGTTCTATAATTGAACCGGCGCTGTATTAAGACTGAATGGGCGTGCCAGCCTGCAAGAACGGGACTGAAAGTCTATGCCTTTCCAGCAACTGAGAACAATGCATTATCCGATCTCACTGGAGGAGATCCACGCCCGTGTGGCACGCAAAAACGACAGGCGTGCCCTCAAGAAGACCAATGGCGCAAAGCATCCCTCCCTCTTTGAGGAACATCCTGCCGAAAACGTTCATGAAACAGTCAATGAGTTTGGAGAAACGCTTGTTCGTGTTGATGGAGATATTCCGGTTGATCTGCCCATTGCCGAAGGCGACCGGTTTCTGTTCATCAGTTACGATCAGAGCATTCTGACGCACGGATTGCATAAGTATCCCGCCAAATTCTTCCCTGAACTTCCCCGATGGTTGATCCGGCGTTTCTCGAAAAAGGGGCAGTTGGTCTTAGATCCCTTCGCCGGAAGTGGAACAACTAATCTCGAATCGCTTCTTCTGCACAGGCATTCGGTCGGAATTGATGTAGACCCGTTCTCTCGGTTTCTGGCACGGGTGAAAACAACAGCGCTCGACAAAGAAGACGTGTTGGCAGCGCAGGATGAAGTTCTTCGCCGATGCGTGCAATTTGCTCCGGAAAAGGTTCGGCCGACTGACGTGCCGATCTTCCCCTATCGGGACAGCTGGTTTGACCCGGAGATCACTCTCGAGTTGACTTACCTGAGGAAGACGATAGACGACTTGAACTGCTCTCAGGAAACGGCGGATTTTCTCAGAATCTGCCTGTCCTCGATAGTTCGCTCTGTCTCCAATGCTGATGACAACTGCACCAGAACCGTCATCCGCAAGAGGCTCAACAAGATTGTCCTGCCTTCTGATGCGCTGAGGCGATTTGCAGAAACGGTTATGCTCAACGTGCCCAGGGTCATCGCCTTTTCGGAGCGCCGACCCGAGAATGTTCGGGTCGAATTCCCGCCAGACATGGATTCCAGAAGCATGCGTTTTCCTGATGGCACCTTTGATCTTGCGGTGACCTCTCCCCCCTATGCCAACGCTGTAGACTATCCGAGAACGCATCAACTGGAAATCTACTGGCTCGGGCTGGCGGAAGGTTCGCTCACCCCACTGAAGAGAAAGCACGTGGGCACAGAGAGCGTGTCAGCCGCCGATTATGCCTATCTCCATCAGACGGGACATTCGCGGGCGGATGTCGTACTGTCCCAAATTTTCGAGAAAGATCCCCGCCGATCCTACATTGCTTTCAAGTATCTTGACGATATGCGCCAGAATCTGCGAGAGGTGTTTCGCGTGCTGAAGCGAGGGGCAGCCTACATTGTCGTTGTCGGTAACAATCGGATCCGGGGCGAGCTTTTTGAGAACTGGAAGTACATCATGGATCTCGCTGAGGAAGTTGGCTTTCACGTCGAAAACTACTTCGGTTCGGAGATCATCAAGCACTTCATCAAAGTTCCGCGGGAAGAAAGAATCAACACGGACTGGATCCTCATATTGCGAAAACCGGAGGTCGGGTGTTCGGCGCCCAGCGGGTCGGCACTCCCAGAAAGGAAAAAGAAATGAGACTGGGTGGTCCCGTTTTTGACAAATGTGATTCTCCAGAGGAGTGGGTCAGAGCCGTGCGTTCGCTGGGCTATCGCGCGGCGTACTGCCCGCTTGGCCTCGATGCGCCACAGGATGTGATCTGTGCCTATGAACACGCTGCGGAGCAAGCTGACATCGTGATTGCCGAAGTCGGCGCGTGGAGCAATCCATTGAGTCCGGACGATGATGTTCGCAAGCAGGCTGTTGAGAAGTGCAAGAGAAGTCTTGCTCTGGCGGATGCCATAGGCGCTCGCTGTTGCGTGAACATCGCCGGTTCGCGCGGTGCGAAGTGGGATGGTCCATGCAAAGAGGATTTGACGGATGAGACTTTTGACGCCATCGTCGAAGTAGTGCGTGATATTCTTGATGATGTCCAACCACAGAGAGCCTTCTACACACTTGAAACCATGCCGTGTATGTATCCCGATTCCACCGACGCCTACATAGATCTGATTCGTGCAATTGACCGAAAACAATTCGCGGTGCATTTTGATCCGGTCAATCTGGTCTGCAGCCCACGGCGCTATTTCAACAACGGAGATCTGATCCGTGACTTCGTCGCGCGTCTGGGATCGCACATCCGATCCTGTCACGCCAAAGACATATTGTTGCAGGATCGGTTGACCGTTCATCTGGACGAAGTTCGTCCCGGACAGGGGGCACTCGACTATAGCGCGTTGCTAAGGGAGGTCTCCCATCTGGACAAAGATGTGCCTGTGATGCTCGAACACTTGTCAAGTGCCGACGAGTACAAGGCGGCTGCGGAATATATACGATCGGTCGCTGCAGCGACGGGGGTTTCTCTATGAATCACCACGCCATAATCATC
Organism: Candidatus Omnitrophota bacterium; assembly: GCA_029558215.1. Lineage (GTDB taxonomy): Bacteria > Hinthialibacterota > Hinthialibacteria > JAKQFZ01 > JAKQFZ01 > JAKQFZ01. The sequence goes on along the minus strand of JAKQFZ010001145.1, from coordinate 3,237 downwards.
ACAGCAAAGGAGCAGGCAGATCTGTTGCCCATCGAGGAACCCGCTGCGCTGAAAACTCATGAGGTGCGGGGGAATACCCTGGTCACTCTGATAAGCCCTGGGACGGAGATCGCGTGGAGTTATCTTGGCGTCCAGCAGGATCATGCCCATGCATTTCCAAAGCGCCTGGGTTACGCTGCTGTGTTGCGCGCGGAACAAGTTGGTTCCGAGGTTCATGATCTGGAACCGGGAACTTCTCTTCTCTGCATGGGTAACCATCAGAGCTATCAACAGACAGAGGCACTCGCAGCTGTTCCCATCCCACCGGAATTACCCGCTCATGAAGCCGTATTGGCACGACTTATGGGAGTCACAATGACCACGCTGATGACGACCTCGGCACGACCGGGTGACCTCGTCGTCGTTACTGGTGCTGGTCCGGTTGGCTATCTGGGTGCTCATCTTTTTGCGCTCTCCGGCTATGATGTCTGCGTCGTCGAACCCAATGAGAGACGCCGAGCTGGCGTGCAACGCTCGGGTATCACAACCGTCCATCCGACGATGCCCCTTGAAGACAAAGAGATAAAGGGGCAGGTCGCCCTGGTTCTCGAGTGTTCGGGGCACGAGCAGGCCGCACTGGATGGTGCACGGATCGTCCGACAGGGTGGCGAGGTTGTGCTGGTAGGTGTACCCTGGCAACGACGAACCGACATCTTCGCGCATGAACTGCTCTCCGCCGTCTTCCACCAGTACGCAGTGCTGCGTAGCGGGTGGGAATGGGAGTTGCCAAATCACGCTTCACCTTTTCGACCTCACAGCATATTCGATGGCTTTCGACTGGCTCTGCGATGGCTGGCAGAAAGGAGAATACCACTCGAAGGCGTGATTGCGGTTCATGATCCGTCACAAGCGCAATCGGTATACCAATCACTGCTTCACGCAACGACCGATCAGCTGTTCCATGTTTTTGATTGGGAAAGACTCAAGCAAAGCGAAGAGACAGAAAAAAATCCCAGTAGTCTCAGCGCTGTTATCGAACAATGAGTCTCATGGTAATTTTGGACATCCTTCGACAAGAGGTCGTCTATTCGAGAAACGCTTTGACCTTCTCAGCCCAAGCGCCGTAGCATTCCTTCTTGATGTGCAGCCCGTCGCGGGTCATCTCCGAACGAAGCAGCCCTTGTTCGTCCCGATACAGGGGATGCAAATCGATCAGAGGCAGTTCGCGCTCCTTCGCCAGTTCTCGAATTTTGGTGTTGTACTCTTCTATTCTGGGGTTGAGATAAGCGTGACGTTTGTAGCTCTCGCCCGTGGGAAGACAGGTTTGTAGCACAAGTTTGACAGCGGGAAGTTTGGCTTGAATCTCGTCCACAATGCGACGGTATGCATCGAAACAACTCTGTGGCGTCTTACCCTCATGGGGAAGATCATTGACTCCAATGAGCAAAAAGACCACAGCGGGAGAACAGTCAAAGATGCTCTCATTCATTCGGTTCAGCACGCCGCGAACATCCATGCCGATTCCATCGGACGTGATCCCTCGGTTCAGAACGGGTTTGTCCGGAAAGTGTTCGGCAAGCGGAAACATCTCGGTAATCGAATCCCCGACAAAAACGAAATATCTTTCCCCTCGCTCCAGTCCTGCATTCTCGGCTTTGAACTGCTCGACGCGATCGATGTAGTGCTGAATCCACCGATCGCCCGAGGTTGGCGTCCGAGTAGCAGGAACGTTGGGGTCAGGTGCAATGTGTTGTTGTGCGGAAACTCGGGAACAGAAAAGAAGAAGCAGAACGGGAATCCAGATTGCCGGCAACAGAAGAGTTCTCATCGGTTTGTCGAGGCGGGGAGGAAGACCAAGCCCAGCGCCTGTTCCTTTCACTTAATATGTAATCCAGATTGGAACTGAACTCACGGGTGATGACACCACTTCGAGACGGAAAGTCCTGATCTCGTGAGCAGCAATGCTTGTCTCGAAGAGACTTGGTTCTGACCCTTCAGGAGCCAGAAGAATCGTCTGAATGTCCTCTTCGAGTGGTGTCGTCTCAGTCACTTGTTTGAAACCGAAGAATTGGGATCGAACAGTCACAACTGGATGATCCGAACCCGACAGTTCCTGCACTTTCAAGATCATTCCGGTGCCGAAATCTGCGTTCTTTAGACTCACCAAAAGAATCCCTGGCTGATCCACGGACAGGAAACTCCTGCTCGTGCCATCAATCTCTCCCTCGCCGGCGGAAACCAGTCTGGCGATCATCGGAGAGCAGACATCCCATCCGAAGCGGCCTTCCCTGATCGGATCAAATCCGGACTGGTGTGCCTGAAACGAATAACGCAGATCCCATTGCGGCGGGGAGCCCGGTTCTTCGTTCGCATCCCCGATATCACTTCCAACCAAATCCACTTCATCACCGTATCGGACAAACTTGGAGAAAATCGCTGGGTTGGCTACCGAAGTGCTTCCCCAACTTGTCTGGAGACTGCCGAATGAATGCGTGTAGACGTCAGGCGTTGCGAAGACAACGCCGTAGCCCGATTCAGAAATGTCCAGTGCATGCTGGATGCAGTGTGAGCCTCGGTAGGAGCCGGGCAGACTCTGTACCGCTGGATCGAGCCAACCTGCTGCGGTGTCTATTCTAACCTTGTGACCTGTCAGCTGCAGTGGATACGTCAGCGCATAGTAAATCGAATTGACACTCAAAGGCGCGTACTCCATCTGTTGACGATCCACCGTGTTTACCAGATCTACTCGATCCAGTTGATCGTAGAGGACAATCCTCACACTTTTGAGAGGGTGAGAGGCGTTTTCGATCCTGAGACTGGCAGCAACGGGACCTGTCATCTCAGCGCTGATCGTCGTTGAGACAGAATCGGGCACCACACGGTGCGTGCCGAAAAAATGCTCTATATTGGTCGCCACAACAACACGGTTGAAGTTCAGAGAAGAGCCAGTGTTGATAAGCTCTCGTGCTGCCACTTTGTCTTGAAAACTGGTCACGTGACCATTGGCGTTGACAGTGATGCGGTAACGGCTGTTCTCGATGCTCTGTGCTCCAACGACCAGCGAAGAAGAGGTGGCCGGCGGTGAACCCGCAGCAATCCAATAGCGCTTGAAGCCAACTGACGGAACCTGATCGGCAACGAAAACAATCTGTCCCGTTTCAGGAATCTTCTGATAGGGCACGTTGCCGAGAGAATCCTGGAGTGTAAATTCGCTCTCAAAGAGTGCTGAAGGCAACACAACACGCACCAGGTCTGTCC
>JAKQFZ010001136.1 GCA_029558215.1 Candidatus Omnitrophota bacterium | reverse complement strand
GGTCGGGAACAGCCACCTCTTGGTCGCAAGAAGACAATAATGACAACGCAATGCCCAACCAGCCTCTTAATCCGACTTGCGGAGATGTACGCTGGGTGTATAATCCTGTGGTGAATCGGAAAATGATGTGAAAGATACAATTAACCGGCCAACCCCCACCGCCTCGGGCGGGTGAGCGGTGCTGTTTGACCTGTTGGAGACAGTGAAGTATTGCCAGGGATGATTCTATGGATGACCAGATCGTTTACCACGTTACTTCGGAACAGGGAATCAAGACCTTCTATCCGAAGCCTTACTGGCACACACACGACTTCCTCCATTCCGGCATTCTGAACGGTGACACCAAGATACCTGATGGCGCCGTCCGGTCCGATCTTTTCTTCGCAATGGGCAAGGACATGGTCTGGTTCTGGTTTTCGCCCAAAAATGTGGCCAAGACAATTTCGGAGGAGGGTGAGCGAAACATTGTGTTTGATATTCGCGACAAAGACTGTCTTGCAGGACATTCCTTCTCCATTTACGGACTTGACAAACGCTTCTTTCGGCGTGTATCTTCCTCTGAATATGTTTCGGAAACACCGGTAAGTCCTGTCTGGGAGGTGCGAATGTCAAACGTCATTGAAACAAGCAGAGCCTGTGGAGTAGATGTTGTGTTTGTTGATGACTTTCGCGGATATGTGTCGGATCGGGCGGCGGGGAAGGGCGTTACGCAACGTGTCATAATGCATTTGCGCCGCACTGCAGACAAGAAGACCGGAGATGCCCAACTAACTTCTTGGGGATTGCAGTGCTAACTCGTTCACAATCGGGCAAGAACAGGGGAAAGGCGACATGAAGACTGACGAGGTACCATCTCTGGATCGCATGCTGGCGGCCCAGGCGAATCCATACCAGGTTGCCCGCGAGTTGATCTCCGAGGCCCGGGCTGGGTTGAAGCAGTTCTGCGACATTCCTGAAGGTTACCGTGGCTGCCGCCTTGATCATGTCGTATACGGATTGGATGATCTTTCGGAGGCCGAGACACGACAGCTGATCGAGAACCCGTCCGG
>JAKQFZ010001133.1 GCA_029558215.1 Candidatus Omnitrophota bacterium | reverse complement strand
TCTCGCCATGGGTCATCTCATAATCGGCGACAAAACGCTCCAAACGACCAATGGCAACCGGCTCACCCTTCTTTCCCAGAATGCACTCGATCTCGCATTGCTCTTCCTGTGGGCACACTCTCCCGCAGATGGCGGGAAGGCTGTTGGTTTCCTTGATCTTGTGCGCGGCTTCGATGTATCTGCGCTCGGCGATGAGTTTGATGAACCCTGGAATGTCTATCTCGACGGGACACCCTTTCGCACAGAGAGGCTTCTTGCACTGAATGCAGCGACCTGCCTCGGTGAGTGCCTGCTCTTCGGTGTATCCCGTCGCGACTTCATCAAAATTGGTGATACGGACATGAGCATCCTGTCGGGGCATGTCCTGACGCGGGGTTTTGGCTTTGCACTTGGTGGGCGCTTCCTGTGTCATCTTTCTCCTGCCTCTATGGGTTTACTTCCTCAGTGAGTGAACGGAGCATTGCTCCTGCTCGGTGTAAGAGCGCTGCCTCTTCATCAGTTCGTCGAAATCCACCTGATGCGCGTCAAACTCCGGGCCATCAACACACACAAACTTAGTCTCCTCGCCAACCTGAACGCGGCAGCCGCCACACATCCCGGTGCCGTCCACCATGATTGAGTTCAGGCTCGCGATGGTTCGAATTCCGGGCTGTCTTGTTACATTTGCCACCGCACGCATCATGACGGCGGGACCAACGGCATAGACGAGATTCAGTGTTCGTCCTTCGTCAACGAGTCGTTTGAGCACATCGGTTACAAAGCCCTTCTGGCCGTAGCTGCCATCATCTGTGGTGACAAAGGTCTCATCGCTGACCTGTCGCATCCTGTCTTCCCAGATAAGCAGATCGCGCGAACGGGCACCAATGATGGAAAGCAACTTGTTGCCCGCCGCCTTCAATGCCTTCGCAATGGGGTAAACGCAGGCGATACCGACGCCGCCTCCGACGCAAACGACCGTTCCGAACGGCTCGATCTCACTTTCGATTCCCAAGGGGCCAATGATGTCCAGAATCGCATCACCGACTTCCAAAGCGCCCAGAAGCATCGTTGTCTTGCCGACTTCCTGCACAACGATAGTCAACGTGCCTCTTTCAGGATTGGCGTCGGCTATGGTGAGGGGTATGCGTTCTCCCGTTTCGGTGACACGAAGGATAAGGAACTGACCCGGCTTGGCTTTCCGGGCGATGACCGGTGCTTCAAAGACGAATTCCTTGACCTGTGGCCCAAGTGTTTTCTTCTCAAGAATCTTATTCAAGATGCGTCTGTTCTCCTTTCGACTCCGCCAAACCACGTTGCCCGTCATCTGTGCAAATCCCGCAACAGGGAAGGATTCTTACACGCTTTCGAATGCCTTCGCAACATGGAAAACGGGCGTTGTGTTGTTAATTTCATCACAGTAAAACGCCATACGAGAGGAGCCTTGAATGTCTCGTGAGACGACCGCCTTCAATGGAGTGGGGGCATCTTGCCCCTGAAGGAGAGCCATGTGGGGCGAGACGCCCGACCTCCTCTCTTTCGTAAGAGTGCATTCTTTAGCATGTCTTCTCCTTGAGCAACCTGAAGGTCGAACTCTTACGAAGAACACCGATGCCGAAGCATGGAGGTTCTTGACATGCCTACATAGGGTCTACTATATTCCAAAATGTTGCGTGGAGTGGTTCAAGCGGTGTGAAAAACCGAGAGCGGAAACGAACGACGATTGTTCACATACAGGATATTGTATATCTCGGCAGGATGAATTACGGAGGCAAGGTCGTGAAGAACCCTATGGATAGCCTGAGAGAGAGCAATGCGTGTTATGCGGAAACCATATAAGACGCTTGTGGACGGCGTGAAATGCTGTAAATTATTCACAATAAAGATGTTACGCGAAGATGCCTGAGGCGTCCTATCTGGAAGCAAAACCCTAAAGCGGGTTTACCAGGAAACCATATAACCATCGTTCGACAAAAGAAGATGAAGAGCACACGGCGAATCTGGGCACTGCTGGCTGCAATCGGATCGGCGACGCTGATGTCTGGCTGCACAGCCATCTATCCGATTGAATCCTTCTTTCGGAGCCCCGACCATGTCCAAGGCACTGTTGTAGACCAGGACGACAAGCCGGTTTCGGGTGCAACATTGCGATTTGATGAATGGGAGCATGTGCCCGTGCCGATCCCATTCACGTCAACGAAGCGGTTCTCGAGGGCTAGGACAGTTGCTACAGACAGCACGGGAATGTTTGGTCTGTCATTCAAGCGAGAGGGCTTGAGTTTGGAGACAGTTGACAAAGCCGGGTTTGTCTTTGAGCCGTGCGTCACGCCGAAGTCCTGGAGTCGCCGCAACATTTCCGAACAACGGATGCTGCCGCAGGCCGGCCACTTTCTCATGTATCGCGTAAGCGGTGTGGAAACGTCTGGCGTCAGGCAAGTCTCTACGCCTGAATTCACGTTCACAACCGATGGTACTGAATACTACCTCGATCTTGTATCCGGAGGGATTTCCTCCACAGCGACAGAATTGGCAGATTTGGCATTCTCGGTCAAGCAAGTCGGTCCAACAACATGGCTCGTAACGATTCGCGCCGTGGACGGTGGCATTTGGGCCTCCGCGAACGAGAAGCCGTATGCCCCCCGAGGTGATTACATCAGCGGATTCAGTGCGCTGTACGGACAAGGATATGCAATCTCATACCGAACCCAGTATGATTTCTTTGCCAAGACGCGGGGCGGACGACATTTCAGTCGGATAATCGCCGACGTCATCAAAAAGACGAAGACAATTCAATTCCACTATGTACTCAACCCGACAAGCAACCGCTTTCTCTTTGTCCCGGAGACGGTTGATAATCGCGGCATCCACGGCCCCCCTCACTGTAAAGAGCATTACCACTGCGACTTTGCCTATGTCATCCTTGGCGAAGGAACCCCATGGTGGAGGAAGCAAGACCACAACTTCTATCCTCTCCTTCCCGCGGAAGAGTTCGCCGTTTTGATGAAACCGGAAGGCAAGGACCAGTCGTCACGCCGATATGTCGCTCGGCAACTGTACGCCCCGGGTGCCGTCCTTGAGGAACTGAGCCGAAGTGCAGTATGGCAAGAACGATGGGACGTTGCCACGAACCCGGCAACGCCGGTTGATATCCTGAACCGATTACAGTCAGACCCAGAGGCATTCGTTCGTCGGCAGGCTCATGAGACGCTGAAACGGGGGTTAAGCATTGCAGAGTACCTGCGCAGCAAAGACTACTACCGACAAATAGATAGGGAATGAGTGTCGAACAACAGCCTGCTCT
>JAKQFZ010001128.1 GCA_029558215.1 Candidatus Omnitrophota bacterium | reverse complement strand
ACCGTACTCTGCGTGGGAGTCTGCGTCGGCGTCTGCGTGTTTGTTGGAGTCGCTGTTGGCGTCCAGGATGGTGTGACAGTCGGTGACCAAGTCGGTGTTGGCGTGGCTGTCCAGGTGGGCGTCGCCGTTAGCATGCTTGTGGGCGTATGAGTTGCCGTCGCCGATGCAGCAACAGAGATGGGAAGATACACGTATGTTGTGTCATTGTCGTAGAGATCATCCTGGGAATAGCCATCAACGCTGATGAGAGCACCCACGTAGTAATTCCCAGCGGGTATGTCCGAGGGAATCGTCATATTCTCAAAGTTGAAAACGCTCCATGTGGCTTTGGCAAAGGAACCCCATGACCATTCATCTATCAGATAGTCTGAAACTGATATGGTGCGGTTCTCCGAAAGATAGAACCGAAGCCGTACATTCGATGCGCCTTTGTTCCCAACGTTCTCGACCAACATTCCGTAGACAGACAACGGCTCACCCTGAATGTAGTTGCGCTTGTTCGTGGAGGCGTTCTGCCAGGTACCTTGAGCATTCTTGGAGTGAACTCCCATGTCGAGTCTGTCTGGAGCAGACGTCTGGTTGGAATAGTTCTCCCGAAGCATCTTGGCATCCGGCGTATGGATGGTGTGCACATCCTGAACCATGGAGGACTTGTAGTAGTGCATCACCGTTGGAACATCGTAGTCGTAAGTCTCATTGCGAGTCTGAAGTCCCCAAGAGTGTCCCATCTCGTGATAAAGGATGGATGTGTAGTACAGCACGGAGGAATTGCCTTCTGCTGCGAGTGGATCGGTTGTCCAAGTGTAACTGGGATTGAAGATGATATCCGTTTCCTTGATTCGGCCGCACTGCGACTCCCAGACCCAAACCGTCATTGCGACAGCATCTCCCCAGTTGTAACCCCAAAGGTTGTGCAGTTCCGTGTCCGACGGCCAGCCACCAAACTCATTCTTGTAGTTCTGTCCCCATGAACCATCCGCGGCCACATATCCATAGATGTCCATGTGTTGGTTGTAGACCCACATGGCGTCATTGTTCTCGTTGTACCAGGAAAGCCAGTCCGATGTGTTGGGCAGCTGTTCCATGACAATTCGCAGCGTCTGGTAGCCACAGCGTTCAAGCGGGGTCGCCGCAAATGCCCCGTGGCAACAGACCGAAAGGAGAATTGTGACGATGACCCGGGTGTTTGTGTTTTTCACTGTTGTTCTCCTTTCGTGGTGGCAAGCGCTTCAACGGTTTTGAGCAGTTGTTTCAGTGTCAAGGGTTGTTGCGACTTCGCCAGATTCGGTTCCATGATGGAAACCCTGGAATTTGGGGAAGGGGAACCTGCAACACGTTCGGGCAGCACGGTCGTGATGTCGGTCGTGTCGGTGGGAAGATAAACCGCTCTCGCATTGACAATCTTCTCGACTCTGGGAGTGACGGCGAGTTCACCGTCCTCTTGAAGAGAAGTGATCGCACGTCCGCCATAGGTAAGTGCGTACCATTCTCCGGTTGCTTCGTCCTGAATCAGGGGGAAGACCCCCTGAGATGAGCCGACAACAGGTGAGGCAACCTTGGGAACCATGTACTTGACGAAAACCAGATAGCGCCTCTGGTTCACAAACTCAGGCACTCCAGAGACTTTCATGATCTCCCCACCCCATTCACCGCCTGCAAAACTCAGTGTGAGCGATCCGTCGGAGACCATTTCCGCAGCGGGCTTTCCACTCACAATCTCTATGTCTGAAAAAGTCACGTCGGTGAATACCATCTTGCCAGGTTCCCCAGGACGAGGCGTCTGGCTGGCCACCGTTCCAACGAACACCAACGCCGCCTCATTCACAATGGTCGTGAAGGAGCGGTGAATCTCAGCACCCTTACAGGCGGGAACAAGAAAGACCAATGCGATCAGGCTGGCACTCAATACCTTCAACTTCATAGGGACTTCTCCTTAGGCGGGCACTCGTTGAACCCGCAACTGTTCTTTATACGAAACGGATGTGAGGAAAATTCAGAACGCGCTGGCTTTGAAAGTCATACCAACGTCTATAACTCTTTGTTGACTTTCGATGTCCGAGTGACTACTCTGCGTGATGGACAAACAAGTCGGCAAACGCTTCTGAAGGAGGGCGATCATGAGAGTGACTTTGGCAGTGCTGGCGATGACTTTCGTTGTAACAGGTTCTGGATGGGGGGCAGCGGCAAAGCCCGTCACGATTGCTCCTGACGAGGCATCTGGCTGGATTGATTACGTCGTGCCTTTGCCCAAGGAGATCAGAATCGAGGGCAAGGTGTCTGTGCCATCTGGAAAGATCTCTGTTCAGTCCGATTCGATGGAAGGCCTTGTCGGGCAGGCAGTGAAGGAGTTGCGTGAGTGTCTGGGGCAGAGTCCGGAAGGCATCGAACGTGGGCATGCCACGTTTCAGATTATCCTCAATCTAGGGGGCGAGTTGTCCGAGTCACTCAAGAGTCTCAAAAACGCCGATCAGGCTTACCGAATTGTTGCTGACAGGAAATCATTGACGCTGGTGGCTCTCGAACCACGCGGCCTCTATTACGCATCCAAGACGGTTCAGCAACTGCTCAAGGCCAAGCGCGTTGGTGACAGAGTCGGCATCCCGATGATGGAAGTGACCGACTGGCCTGACCTTGAAGATCGAGGGTTGTGGGGTTGTGACGCCTATCATCACATGCGGTGGCTTTCCGACCGCAAGATGAACTACATGGAACAGATTGCCAGTCCCCGGGTGGATGAGAACAAGCGTCCCATTGCCTGGCTTTCCGAAGCCAAGATGCAGATGGTGACGGAAGGCCCAACGTACGGAATCAATCCCGTGCCCGCGGTACTTCATCTGGAGCAGCTCGGTGGAGGGGGACTCTTTGACCAGTATCCGGAGCTTGTCGCCAAGAAGACGGGAGAACGAGAAAAGAGCCCAATCTGCTACTCGCAACCTGTGTTTGTGGATATTCTCGCGGACTGGCTTGTCGGCTATGCGCAGATGCCCGGGGTGACTGAGGTGGATGTCTGGATGGCGGAAAACCTCGCGCAGAAGGGCGGCTGTGAATGTGACGAATGCAGCAAACACGACCGAAATGTGCTGGAAGCACAGGTGATCGTTGCGGCCTATGAGAAAGCCAAGAAACGGGTTCCAAGCCTTCGGATCAGAACACTGACAAGCGAGGAAACGGAAAACAGCAACATCGAGGTCTTCAAGGTGTTTCCGCCTGAAGTCAAGATTTGGTACTACCACAGTCTGCTTACGTATACTGCGGGAGAGACTGCTCTGCTCTGGAGACCCTATCTGGAAGATTTTGCCAAAGGGGGACGATGGCTCGGCGTCTGTCCGAGCCTCTTTGCAGCCGGGCATTTCACGCATCCTTTCACCGCGGCACAGTTTGTCCACTATCGCCTGAATGAATTTGTGGACAAAGGGCTCAAGGGTCTGATCGGCTACGCAATTCCACGAACGTATTATCTGTCGTTCAATGTGGAAGCGGCGATGGAATGGGCATGGAACGCGAAGGGCAGAACTCCTCGTGAGTTCGCTTACAGCTGGGCGGTTCGCGAGGGACTGCCCGATCCGAATCTTTTCGCCGAGTGGTCAGAAACTTTGGGGCCGGTGGCATGGGATGTATACGGTTCAGATTTCCCAGTTGGAGAGCAGCGCAATACCCCAGGCAAAGTTGCCAAACGCCTCAGAGATGGGACGTTGAAAGAACTTGGTTTTGTGCTCTGGGATGCCTATCGCTCTCCTTGGGGTGACATCAAATCCGAAGCGCAGTTGGAGCAGGATTCCATCCTGGCGGACAAAGCGGTTCAGTTGGCTCGTCAGATGGGACGCGAAGAGTACATCCATGAGAGTCTGATTGCCCAGGGATATATCCGTTCGCTCAAGGCACTCTGGGAACTCAAGCAAATTGTCGAGCCATCGGAAATCGCAGAGAAAGACCGAGCCGCTGCAAAGACGTATTTCCGGATGTACATTGACGGACTACGTCAGGCTTCCGACAGTCTGCCAAAGTGGGAAGCAACGCTGCCTCTTCGCAAGCAGGACGAAGACTTCACCGAGAAACCGGTCGGAGTCATCGCCGAGATGATCAAAGAGATGCAACAGGTCGCATCCGATTTTGGTATCCTGCTTCAGTAGAGCAACCGTCACTGTCCGAGTGTGCCAAGTGCCTCGCGGAGTTCATCACTGGTGCGCATTCCAGGAAGTTCTTTCTTGACACTGCCTTCTTTGTCAAGCAAGACAAAGCACGGCCATGAGTTCACGTTGAAATCCTTCATGACACTCTTCTCGGCATCCACAACGATGGGGAATGTCAGTCCCTGGGTTGTGGCAAACTCCTTGATCTTGTCTTCCGCCCGCTCACTGAATATGCCGATGACCACCAGATCTTGGCTCTTGGATGCCTGAAAGACAGTTTCCACGATTGGGGCTTGGCGCTTGCACGAACCACTCCAGGAAGCCAGAAACGCAAGCATCACCGGTTTGCCTTTGAACTGAGAAAGGGTGACCGTCTGACTGTCCAACGAGGGCAGGCTGAAATCCGCCGCCGCCTTGCCGACAGAACTCCCCACCTGAATCATCTTGGATGGTGTCGGCTGTGCCCCGGGAGCTCCTGGCATTGCGCCCTGCTGTGACATCGCGCCGGTCATCGCTTTCTGCATGAGTTCCTGCATGTTGAACGTGTCCACGCGCTGTGCGCCTTCCGGTACGGTAAAGACGAAGCGCTCGTCAGGAATAGTCTCATTCAGTTGTATGTCAACATGTTCGACCTTGAGGCCGAATCTCATCTCGTCCTGCTTCATGGATGCGGCCATCTGCGGGGGCATGTTCTTCTTCATCTCCCGCATGTCCATCTTCATGTCAACGTCATACCCATAGATGAGGGACGTCTTCGCGTCCATGGTCACCTTGGCCACAGCGGTAATACCCTTGCCATAAGTCTGATCGACAGCAAAGTTGCCCTGCAGGATGTAAACGTCTTTGAACTCGGACTGATCGGCGTTCATTCGGATCTGCTTCTTCTCACGGACGGCTTCCGGACTGACCGAATCGATCATTTTGGAGAAGGCTTCAAGGGGATTGTCCGCCAGAAGCATCGAGTAGACAACATCCGACTGGTGACTCTGTCCCTTCATCTGTCCCTGCATGGCGAGAGAAGAAGCCATCTCGTCAAGGACTTTGTCTATACTCGCATTCTCGACATTCCTCTGCTGGTACTGATTCAGGGGTTGTCCCATAAGATTCGCGATGAGATAGGTCAAAGTCTTGCCGTCGCAGGATGTGTCTGCGTTAAACATGAACGATTTCAGGTTCATTGCAAACTGCCTGGGTCTCTTGAAGCCGAAATCCATCTGCATCTTGGTCATCTCAAGCATCTGTTGCTTCTGGGCTTCTGAGACATTGCCGGGCATGGAGGCCATCGTGTCGCCAAGGTCAATTTGCATCATGGACTTGTCCTGGTAAGTCTCCATCTGCTGGTATGCCATGGCGGACTGTCGGATGATCTGTTTGGCAGAAAGGCTCTCGGCAAACACGGGGGCTGTCGCGACGAGGGCAACAGCAAGAGAGAACAAAGCGAGACAAACTGACGAGTTTTTACGCACGGTCAAGACCTCCTGGATTGTGTCATGCTCTTCCCTACTTCTGGATCATACTCTGGAAAGGGTTCGTTATTCAAATCTGAAGTTCTTTTCCACAATTATTGAGCCCCGATGGCTTGCATGGCTTCCTCAACGGTGTCCACCATCTTGAACAGTTCGAGATCCTCTTCAGATATTTTGCCCGTGTCCAGCAGATGAATGCGAATCCAGTCAAGCAAACCAGACCAGAAACTCCTGACCACCAACACAACAGGGTACTTTTTGACTTTGTGCGTCTGAATCAGCGTGACCGTTTCGAAAAACTCATCCAGCGTTCCAAAACCGCCTGGAAAGACCAACATGGCCTGGCTGTACTTGACCAGCATCACCTTACGGACAAAGAAATACCGAAAGTTGATTCGGATATTCGAGTACGGGTTGGGGTTCTGTTCCATGGGGAGTTCGATGTTCAAACCGATGGACTGCCCGTGGGCTTCAGCGGCACCGCGATTGGCCGCTTCCATGATTCCGGGACCTCCACCGGTCATGATCGCATACCCCTTCCCGGCAAGTTTCGCGGCCATTTCCCGGGCAAGCTGATAGTGCGGATCCTCTTCCTTGACGCGCGCCGACCCGAAGATGGTGACACAAGAGCCAACACTTGCCAGATCTTCGAAACCCTCGACAAATTCTGACATGATTCGGAATATGCGCCAAGTGTCCTGCGTCGTGAAATCGTCAATGAGATACTGGTTCTTGAGCGTTTCGGTCACTTTCCTGTTCTCCCTTCAATGGTTCGAATCAATGTAGTCTGACTCACCTTGTCTCATATATCACCGTGCTGGATGAGGCTCTGTTTGAATTGCTCAAAGAGTCCATCCAACGACTGTATCTGGGGCTCGATTTGATCAAAAGAGGCCTGCAGACTCTGTTGTTCGATTTCCTGCGCTTTCATCTGAAGCGCAACGGCGGAAACATTGCCGGCCGCGCCTCTCAGAGCGTGTGACTTCTTTCGAACTTCCTCGGCGTCCTGACTGTCAAAAGCCTCATGAATCTCCCGCAACTGCCTTGGGGCATCTTCCACAAAAACCTTCATGATTTCTCGCAGCAGATCCTGATCGTCCGCCGCTCGTTGCAGTGCCTTCGTTCGGTCATAGATCGGATGAGTCTCCTTTTCCTCTTGACGAAGGACAGTCTGTGTTCCGACTTCTTCCACGGTACCCACTTTGAGAAACCGTGCCAGAACCTCAGCCATTTCATGAACGTCTATCGGCTTTGAGACATAGTCATCCATGCCTGCCTTCAGGCATTTCTCGCGGTCACCAACCATGGCATGAGCCGTCATGGCAATAATCGGAATGTCGTGTCTGGGCACAGGTGAGTTGGGATTGCGAACCACTCCCGCTGCTTCGTAACCATCCATCTCGGGCATCTGGACATCCATGAGGATCGCATCGTATGAAACACTGCTTTGAAGCGCTTGGATGACTTCCTTTCCATTGGCCACGGCTTCCGCCCTGTAGCCGAGTTTCTCCAGCACACGAACGGCAACCAACTGGTTGGTGGGATTGTCTTCTGCGACCAGGATTCGGAATTTCTTGCACCGCGATTCTGAAAGACTGTGTCGAGTGAGAATTCGGCTGGGTCTATCGTCCTCGACAATGTCCTTTCGAGCCGCCAGTGTTCTCAGACATCGGTGCAGATCAGACTGATGAAGTGGTTTGGTCAGATATGCGGCAAATCCAAGATTCTCCACTCGCCTCGCCTCGCCTCGCTCTCCAATGGAAGTCAGGAGAATAAGAATGGTGTCGGAAATGGAAGGATCCTGCTTGATGGTCTTTCCCAACCACTCCCCATCCATTTCGGGCATCTGCATGTCGAGAATAGCGATCAGAAAGGGATCTCCCTGTTGCTGAGCGGCATGCAGTTTTTCCAGTGCTTCCTGCGCCGTTGAAGCTTCATCCAAGCGGCATTCCCAGGAGTGCAGCTGCATCCTCAAAACAAGGCGATTGGTGGTGTTGTCATCCACAACGAGAATCCGCTTGCCGCGGATGTCCTCCAGAACAGGCGCTGTTTCGGTGATAGTGCCAGCCGATCTCTGCAGGACGGCGGTGAACCAGAACGTGCTTCCCTGGTTCGGAACCGCCTCGACTCCGATCTCGCCACCCATCATCTCCACCAGCAACTTACTGATGCTCAGTCCCAGTCCTGTGCCACCGTATTTTCGGGTGATGGACATATCCAACTGTGTGAACGGCTCGAAAAGTTTGGAGGCCTGAGTAGACTCCAAACCTATGCCTGTGTCCTTGACCTCAAAGCGGAGCCGAACGGACTGATCGATCTCCTCGACTTTGGAGACATGTACCAGTATTTCCCCTTCCTGCGTGAATTTGATGGCATTCCCAATGAGATTTGTGAGCACCTGACGGAGGCGTCCAGGATCGCCTTGAACCATCAGGGGAACTTCGGGATCAATAAGGCACGCGAACTCCAACCCCTTCTCCTGAGCGCGGAAAGCAAGAATGTCGCTCAGATCTTCAAGTGTCGTTCGCAGATTGAATTCCATGGATTCCAGATCCATCTTCCCCGCTTCAATCTTGGAGAAGTCCAGAATGTCATTGATGATCTCCAACAGGGACTTGGCACTGTTGAGAACCGTTTGGGCAAAGAGACGCTGCTCATCTGTCAGTTCCGTATCCAGCAGCAGGCCCGTCATGCCCAGAATCCCGTTCATCGGAGTTCGAATCTCATGACTCATGTTTGCCAGGAAAGAACCCTTGGCTCGACTGGCGGCCTGGGCTTCGACGGCCAAGAGCCGTGCCTGTTCGATGGCCTGTTCCAGTTCCTCATTTGCCGCTGCCAGTGCCTCGTTACTGCGGCGCAACTCTTCTGCGCGGCTCTCTGCTTGACCCCGGAAGCGACTCACCAGATAGAGCATACAGACGAAGACGATGGCCGTGGTTATGACGATGCCCGTCATCATGCCAAGTGTGGTGCTCTGCATTTCCGCGCTTGACGTCTCAAGACGCGCAACCGCCTTGTCTATGGATTTGGTGGCTTGATCCTGAAGAAGCACCGCAGGTTCAGAGAACTCATCAATGTAGGTAGTGGACGCGACACTGAAACCCACACCTTCGGCGGTTCTGCCTTGAGCGATGGCAATAAACATGTATTTCTGTTTAATGGAGCCGTCCGGTTCCAACCAGTCATAGTAACCACCTACCGGGTTTCCTCCCTTGGTGGCGTGCATAATCTTCCAGAAGCCAGGCAGCTTCTCGCTCAGACTGGATAAATCTACGTCAACAATCTTCGGACTTTTGTGAAAGCGGCAGGTCAGTGTGTCGTAGTCGGTGAGCGCGGAGTATCCAGTCTTTCCCACCGGTTGTACCGCAATGTTCTGAAAGATTGGATCTTTCTGCAGGTCGGCAACCGTCATCTCAGGATGCAGGCTCAGATAGAGCGTGACCTCACGGGCGATATCCTCGGCACGCTGACGGATGATGGCCTCACCCAATTCCTGAAGCGCATCGGTGCTGATCTGAATCGAAGCCGAGCGCAGTTCCTTCATCTGAAGATGGGCTTCTTCTTGCAAAGATTTGAGACCTTGGTGCATGAAGAAAACCAGGCCTGCCAGCGCCCCAACTGTGGCAATCAGAAAGATAGGCAAAAGAACCCGAAGTGGATCTCGATGTGCTCGTTGATTTCTGTTCATTGTTGTTGCTCCGATCCCCTTGCCCCCATGTTGATGCCTTCCCTCTACGGATGCCGCTCAGCGAAGACCACTCGATTTCTTCCGGCGTTCTTGGCACGGTACAACGCGGAATCTGCCTCATGAATCAGTCCGTCCACCGTTGACTTTCCATCGGAACAAGTCGCACCCGCGCTGGTCGTAACAGAGAGTGCTCCCGCGGTTGTTCTAAAGGCCTCACTGCCGATGGAATACCGAATTCGCTCAAACGTCTCTTCGTTGCGTATGGCACAGATATCTGGAAGCACAATGAGGAACTCCTCACCGCCGTAGCGACCAATGGAGTCATAGTCTCGCAGCACCGTCCGAAGGCGCTGGGAGAACTCTCGCAACACTTCATCTCCAACGGCATGGCCGTAGTTGTCATTGACGTCTTTGAAATGATCGATGTCCAGTAGCATGATGCTGAGTTCTGACTCCTGGCGTCGGCAACGCGACATTTCGCGCTCAAGACGCTCCAATATGGCACGCCGGTTGAGAAGGCCGGTCAACGCATCATGCGTGGCCTGGAACTCGAATGCCTTCTTGGCCGCCACAAGCTCGGTCTGAAGCTCCAAGACTCGTTGACCTACCTGCAAACGAGCGCGCAACTCATCATTGTCAAAGGGCTTGGTGATGTAGTCGTTGGCACCAGATTCCAGTCCAGCCACAATATCTTGCTTGCGATCCATGGACGTGAGGAGAATCACGTACTCGGGAGGCTGTGTTCCACGCTTTCGGATCCGCCGACAGATATCCAACCCGTCCATGCCGGGCATCATCCAGTCCAGAACGATCAGACTTGGCATTCCAGGTGTCTGAAGCATCTGCCAAGCGGTGCTTCCATCAGAAGCGGAGACCACGTCATATCCCCATTTCTTCAAGACCGCGCCCAGAAGCTTCAGCGATGTCAGATCGTCTTCTGCGACAAAAACTCGCTTCACAAATCGTCCCCAAACAGAATCTTCAGAATGCACTCACGTCTGGCAGGCACACAATGCCTGCACAACCGTGCTGGACATATTTGGTATACTATAGTTGTCCGAAACTTGATGTCAATGAGCGTGTTGGGTACAGTGTCCAAGGTCGCAAGGTGTTTTGACCCGACCCTGGAGTGTGACGAGATGCAGAAATATGAAAAGTTGAAAGAACTCATCAAAGAAATGGAGTCCGCGGTTGTCGCATTTTCGGGGGGACTGGACAGCAGCCTGCTGCTCAAAGTGGCACAGGACGTTCTGGGCGATAGGGTTCTCGCAGTCACCGCCCTCTCGCCAACGTACCCGGCATGGGAAGCCGAAGAGGCGCGTCGAGTAGCAAAGGAGATCGGTGCCCGGCACAGGACGATTCATTCCTGTGAGCTGGATTTGCCTGGCTTTCGTGACAATCCACCTGAGCGCTGCTATTATTGTAAGAAAGAGCTTTTTACACAGCTGCGGACAATCGCCGACAAGGAAGGGTTGGCCTCTGTCCTTGTCGGAGCCACTGTTTCGGATTTGTCAGACTACAGACCCGGTCACAAGGCAGCACAGGAACTGGGCGTTCGCAGTCCTCTTCTGGAAGCGGAAATGACCAAGGACGACGTGCGTCAGTTGGCACGGCAGCTGAATCTTTCCGTCTGGGACAAACCCGCGGTGGCTTGTCTTGCTTCGCGGTTTCCGTATGGAGAAAGGATCACGGAGGAGAAGTTGAAGAGAGTTTCCGACGCCGAGTTGCTGCTGAAACAACTGGGCGTTCGACAGTATCGGGTGCGAAGCCATCAGGACATTGCGCGGATCGAAACGGATATCGAGTCGTTTGATCGGGTGGTGAAGAATCGCGAGAAGATCGTGGAGCACTTCAAGGCTGCAGGCTACCAATTTGTTGCCATGGATTTGGAAGGATATCGAACTGGAAGCATGAACGCCACTTTGCCTGAACTCTCCATACCCAACGGTGGACAGCAAGCCTGTTCCGAAACTTTCCCTCTTTCAGAGGAGGCGCTTTTTCAGGACGAGAGATTCCCACCGATGGAGCGGATCCCACCCAAACCAAAGGCTGAAAAGATCGAGGATGTGGATCTGAACGACCTTTCGGGCTGGAAGCCTCTGGAGGTTCCACAGGGCGAATACGTTGTGTACGTTGACGGCTGTTCCAAGGGCAATCCGGGCGAAGCAGCTTACGCCTTTGTTGCCTTCGCCCACGGCGGGGTGGAAGTCCTACGCGGAGGAGACGCTTTGGGGAAGAAGACCAACAATCAGGCGGAATACGAAGGTCTGATCGCCTCGCTTGAAATCTGTCTAAAGATGGGTCTCTTGAATATTCTCGTAGTCTCCGACAGCGAACTGCTGGTCAAGCAGATTCAGGGGCTTTACCGAGTGAAGAATCCCGATCTTCGAACACTCTGGGGGCAGGCGAAGAGTCTGGCGCATCGGTTTGAGAAGTTTGATATTCGCTTCACCCCCAGAAAGGGCAATGCCGCAGCGGACAAACTGGCAAACGAGGCACTCAGAATCGGACTGAAATCAAGGCGTGGAAGGTGACACCATTATGATCGAAGTCAGTTTTATTCCATCCGCATTCATCATGGAGTTGATCCATCCTCCACTGAATCATCCCGACCGAATTCTCAAGGAAGTCTTTCTCGAAGTCTCGGAACCGCATCGGTATTCGTCCTTCCAGCTGGTGGGTGGCAGGCCGGGTGCGGTCTTGGCTTCGGGTGACCGTCGCCATTGTGAGATACTCACCGACCGCCTCATCATTCGGGAGGAGCGAACCGAATCCACATTTCGGGATTTTGCGCAGGATTCGCTCAACCTTGTAGATGCCGTCAGGCGGCGGGTTCCCATTCCGATCTTTCTCACAACGGCTTTCACGATCAGAAGCCTGGTTCCACTGCCACCAAATCAGACCGACAGTGTTCGTCTTCTCGTGGAAAAATGCTGGAAGATGCCGTCCGAGTCTTTCTCCTCGTTTAACCGACCTCTGGGAGGAATCGGTTTTCGGTTTGTCTTCCCACCCGTGCAGGAAGACCGATCCGAAGTGCAGGTGCGACTGGAGCCATCTTTTGGTGACAGGCGTATGCTGTTCGTTGAGATTCATTACCGTTTCTTCAATCCCGTTCAGACCCGTGAGGAACTGGAGAAAGTCGCTGAGACGGTCTATGATTTTCAGTCGAGACAGGTGGCGGATTTCCTCAATCAGATGGTTCGAGAAGAATCCCTTTGAAATCAATCGGGTTCTCACGATATCTTTCTCGTCAAATCCAACAGCCGCGGTGCGGTGACACCTAAGGCCAAAGGAAAGCTATGAGCAAGTTTCTGGACGTATTGAAGGCAAGGCGCGAGGCAGCCTATCGCGAGATTTACCGCTATCTGCCGCGGGATGGGGAACCTCGATCGTTTTGGGAACTTCTGCGTGAGTATCCCGAGAGACAAGGCAAGGGACTTCGTCCGACTCTGCTTCTGTTGACCTGTGAAGCGCTGGGAGGCAGTCCCGAAAAGGCGATCAAAACCGCTGCGGCCTATCAGACATTTGAAGACTGGGTCTTGATTCATGACGATCTGGAAGACGGATCAGAACAGAGGCGGGGCAAGCCAGCACTCCACCACATCTGCGGGCCAAGCCTCTCCATCAACACGGGTGATGCGCTGCACATCATCATGTGGCGCATGCTTTTGGACAACGAACCGATCCTTGGCGCTGAATCCGCACTTCAGGTCATGCGGGAAGTGAATCGGATCATCCTGACCACGACAGTCGGGCAGCACCTTGAGATGGAATGGATGCGCGACAACAGAATCAACTTGACCGAAGCAGACTATCTCCAAATGGCTCGCCAGAAAGCGGGCGTCTATACCATCGAAGGTCCCATCCGGCTGGGGGCAATCCTCGCCGATGCTGCACCAAAACTCCTTGAGAGCATCTCCCAGTTTGGCGCTCCTCTCGGTGTTGCCTTTCAGATTCAAGATGACGTTCTGAACCTTCAGGGAGATTCAAAACTCTACGGCAAGGAGATCGCGGGCGACATCGCTGAGGGCAAGCGCACCCTGATTCTCATCTATCTGCTCCAACGCATTTCCGCCGAACAGCGGCGCAGGGTGGATCAGGTCTACCGACTTCCGCGAGAGCAAAAGACGCCGGAACAAATCGCGGAAATCCTCCAGTGGATGAAGGAGACAGGGAGTGTCGAATCTGCCTCCCAGCGTTCGCGGGAACTGGCACGCGAAGCGCTCGGACTGTTTCAGAAGGCCTTTGCCCTCGTGCCGGACAGCCAGGCCAAGAACGACTTGCAGGAAGCCTTTGACTTTGTCATATCGAGGCAACTCTAGAGTTCCCATGGAGTGGGCCTGTCGTGAAGTGATCAAGAACGTTGTAAGTTGAGCGTGAGGGTTTATGAATAAGGCTGTGTTGATAGAGGATTCCGTCCTTCTGTTTGTCTATTTCACTGGTGTCGTTGGCTTTATTTTCTGGGTCAGTTCTCTGCAGTCGTTCAAGGGTTTGTTCCGCTTTCTGCCTCCCTTGGTTTGGGCTTATTTTCTTCCGATGATTGGGACAACATTCTCGATCACTCCCGCCGACAGTACCCTCTACGGTTTTCTCAGGAAGGTGCTCTTGCCTTTTCTGTTGGTCTTACTCCTTCTCTCCACAGACATCAAAGCCATCTGGAGACTCGGGCCTTTGGCAATTGCAACGATGCTGTTTGGCTCTGTGGGAGTTGTCGTCGGCGCTGTGATCTCGTTCTCGATCTTCAAAGGCTTTCTCCCGGCTGAAAGTTGGAAAGGTATTGCAGCGCTATCGGGAAGTTGGATCGGTGGCAGCGCCAACATGGCCGCCATCGCCGAAAGCGTTAAAGCCTCTCCCGATCTCTATGCCCCTTTGATTGTGGTGGATACTGTTGTCGGCTATGCGTGGCTCGGAATACTGCTGGCGCTGGTCGGTCAACAGGATCGCATTGATCTGAAAATGAGAGCCAAAACAGCCATTTTGCACTCCATCGCTCAGCACCTTGCCGCCGAAGATGGAAAGATGCGTAGACCTCTTACGGTGAAGGATTTCACCGCAATCGTGGCGGTAGGTTTTGTGGTAAGTACCTTGGCCATGAAACTGGGGGGAGTACTTCCTGAAGTGAGCAATGTGATCTCGACGTTCACTTGGGGTATCCTGATTCTGACCTTTTTGGGGATTGTCCTGTCCTTCACACGACTGCGGCAATTGGAGTTTGCCGGCGCCGGATCAATCGGCTATGGGTGCTTGTACATTCTGTTGGCATCAATCGGTGCTCAAGCTGATCTACGGGCAGTCATCAACACCCCTCAATATATCTTGCTGGGAGTCGTGTGGATGGGCATTCACGCGGTGCTCTTGTTTGTTGGAGCATGGATACTTCGCTCGCCGATGTTTCTTGTGGCAACCGGCAGTATGGCAAATATCGGAGGTACGAGCTCGGGACCTGTTGTGGCAGCGGCGTATCAACCATCTCTGGCACCAGTCGGACTGCTATTGGCCGTACTGGGGGGAGTCATCGGGACACCGCTGGGAATTCTGGTTGCCTGGATCTGCTCAAAACTGGCATAGTATGCAAACCGAATGGAGATACACTACAAAACAGAGGCGGTAATA
Source organism: Candidatus Omnitrophota bacterium (assembly GCA_029558215.1). GTDB lineage: Bacteria > Hinthialibacterota > Hinthialibacteria > JAKQFZ01 > JAKQFZ01 > JAKQFZ01. Next base: position 2,930 of record JAKQFZ010001128.1, on the reverse strand, counting down.
GATGGTCTATCATCCTGGAAAGAAACTGGTCATTCTCGCTGAAGGCTGCTTTGGCAAGAAGGGTTCAAAGACGGCTATTGGTGTGATTCGCTACGGTGCCAACCCGGTGGCTGCAGTGCTGGACAGTTCACACGCCGGCCAAACGGTTGCAGACGTTCTCGGGATTCGCCCGGATATTCCTATCGTGTCTTCCCTTGACGAGGTGGAGTCGCTCTTGGGAACAACGGCAGATGCTCTGGTCATTGGGATCGCGCCACGAGGAGGCTCTCTGCCTGCTGCCTGGAAAGATATCATCAAGGATGCCCTGGATCGCGGCATGGATGTCTGGAACGGTCTTCACCTGATGATGACCGAGGATCCTGAACTGATGGAGCATGCCCAACGTTCCGGCGCAGTCGTCTGGGATGTGCGAAAGCCCCAGCCGAATCTGCCGGTCTCCAGCGGACATGCTCGGCATGTGCCCGCCCACGTCATTCTCGCAGTGGGGAGCGATTGCTCGGTGGGAAAGATGACCGTCATGCTGGAAGTCGAAAAGGTGGCCACCCAACGAGGCATCCGAGCTCTTTTCTGTCCCACAGGACAGACTGGAATCATGATCAAAGGCTGGGGCGTTCCCATTGATCGAGTCATCTCGGATTTTGTTGCGGGTGGAGCCGAGAAACTCGTTCTCGAAGCCGCCGAGGACAATGATCTGATTCTTGTTGAGGGACAAGGCTCCCTTTTCCACGCAGGCTATTCTGGTGTGACACTCGGATTGATGCACGGAACGATGCCTGACCATCTGGTGTTGTGCTACCAGGTCGGAAGGCCAACGGTGGGGGATGGCTATGGAGTGAATACGCCATCGCTGAAGGAGATGATTCGAGTTTATGAAACCATGGCTGCGGCGGTCAAACCCTCTCCAGTGATCGCCATTGTCGTCAACACATGGGGGATGTCGGACGAAGAGGCACGAGCGGAACTGAAAAGGGCGGAAGCCGAGACGGGTTTGCCAAGTGATGACGTGGTGCGATATGGTGCTGACAGAATCTTAGATGCTATTCTGGAAGCTGGAAAGACGTTGTCGAAGCCTGCCAGAACGTAGGCGGCTTGCTGCGAAAGGAGCAAATGATGATCGTCGGAGTGCCCAAAGAGATTAAGGATAATGAGTATCGAGTCGGCATGGTTCCATCAGGAACAGAGAAATTGGTCAATGATGGCCACAAGGTGTTGGTGCAGAAGGATGCGGGAGTGGGGAGCTGGATTTCCGATGAGGAATACCGTGCCACGGGAGCAACTATTGTTGATACTGCGGCGGAAGTTTTCGCCAAAGCGGACATGATCGTCAAGGTCAAGGAGCCTCAGCCATCGGAACTGGACATGCTTCGCAAGGAGCAGATTCTTTTTACCTACCTTCATTTGGCCGCTGATCGCGAGCTGACGGAACGAATGCTCAAGACTAAGGCTGTCGGGATCGCTTACGAAACTGTAACCAGTCCGGACGGCTCGCTGCCGCTGTTGACACCGATGAGTGAGGTTGCTGGACGAATCTCGATTCAGGAAGGCGCCAAGTATCTGGAAAAGACCTTTGGCGGCCGTGGAGTGCTCCTCAGTGGCGTGCCCGGCGTGAAGCCGGCCAGTGTTGTTATTTTGGGTGCCGGCGTCGTTGGAACCAATGCTGCAAAGGTTGCTGCCGGGCTTGGCGCATCGGTGACAGTGCTCGATATCAACCTGGACAGACTCCGATATCTCGATGACATCATGCCACCGAATGTGATGATGGTGAAGTCGGATCGTCTCAATATCCTGAAGGCGCTCAAGGATGCAGACATGGTCGTGGGCGCGGTTCTGGTTCGTGGCGCGCGCGCTCCAAGGTTGATCACCCGCGACATGCTGAAACAGATGAAGACGGGAGCGGTCATCGTTGATGTTGCCGTGGATCAAGGCGGCTGCTGCGAAACCGTTCGACCGACCACCCATAGCGATCCGGTCTACGTTGAAGAAGGCGTCGTTCACTACTGCGTGACCAACATGCCTGGCGTTGTCAGCCGAACTTCAACTTTCGCTCTGACCAATGCCACCATCGAGTACGCAGTCGAGATCGCCAACAAAGGATACCGCAATGCGGTTCTTCAGAATCCCGCCCTGTATGCCGGTCTGAGCGTCTGGTGCGGACATCTGACCTGTTCCGCCGTTGCAGAGTCTTTCGGTATGAAGTTTGAGGAAGCGCGATCGCTTTTGTGCGTGGACTCTCGCCAGTATCAATAAGATCTTTTGGTGACACAGAGTCCGAGAGGGGCATGTGATTTGTTGAGCGAGCGTCCAAGAGAGTGGGCATAGCCCACACGCCAGCAGGTGCCAACCTGCTTTTGGTGACACAAAGTCCGAGAGGGGCATGTCATTTATTGAGTGAGCGTCCAAGGGAGTGGGCATAGCCCACGCGCCCGCAGGTGCTAACCTGCTCTTGGTGACACAGAGTCCGAGAGGGATGTGTCATTTGTTGAGTGAGCGTCCAAGGGAATGGGCATAGCCCGCACGCCCGCAGGTGCTGACCTGCTCGGGAGATTGTTTGTGAAGGCACTCCGATACCTCAGAGGAAAAGCGATCCAGTATGCCGTCAATCCGTCATCCAAGGTGTTCATGGCGGACACGACGCTACGCGATGGAGAACAGTCCCCTGGCGCCAGTCTGGACATCAGATCAAAGCTGCGCATAGCGCATGCCCTTGCTGATGCCGGTCTGGACATCATTGATGCGGGTTTTCCCGCTTGTTCGCCTGGTGAGGAAGAAGCGGTTCGCCAAATCGCGACTGAGGTCAGAAATCCGACCATAACCTGTCTTTCGCGTGTGAAGAAAGAAGACATTGACGCTTCAGCTCGAGCGCTTAAACCGGCGAAACAATGTGGCATTACGCTCTTTCTTGGGATACCCTTCTCATCTTTGTTCACGCG
>JAKQFZ010001117.1 GCA_029558215.1 Candidatus Omnitrophota bacterium | reverse complement strand
TGGAGGTATGCTTCGGTTGCAGAGGCTCTGCGACGCTGCCGAAGCGAGAACAGCAAGACAGCGGGCTTCGGGAGCGTTGCTCCGAAGACTCCGCTTTGCTTCCGAAGCATACCTTGCCTGTATCACCTGCATAACTGAGCTGATGCTCTGCAACGCGATTCTCTCTTGCAAGTTTCGTTGAGAATAGGCTATAAGTGAGATGCAAGCGTAAGACAGTCTCGAAACCAGGCGGAGTTTGATGATATGATCGAAGAGCAGACATTACAGCAAGCTGTGGCGCGTATCGTAGCCGTGGCACAACCCTGTCGCGTCATCCTCTTCGGTTCGTACGGACGGGGTGATGCCGATGAACAATCCGATGTGGATCTGATGGTTGTCAAACCGCGTGTGGACAACCGAGGCGAGGAGATGATTCGTCTGGCACAGGCGGTAGGTCGCATCGGTGCGGGTGTGGATATTCTTGTCTACTCAGACGAGGAATACCAGCGACGCAGCCAGGTTCCGGGGACAGCTTTATATTGGGCGCGCAAAGAGGGGAGAGTGTTGTATGAGTCCCCACATTGAGGAGGCGCGTCGTTGTCTGCGTCTTGCCGACCGCGACATACATGCGTTCAAAGTCTTGAACGGTGATCCTGACAGCCACCCCTCAGTGATCTTCTTCCATGTTCAACAAGCCATTGAGAAATCCCTCAAAGCGGTTCTTTTCAGTCGTGGGATTGAGTTCAAGAGAACACACGATTTGGCGGAACTGACAGCATTGCTGAATCACAAAGGGGTAGAAACTCCGATTGCCGAGACTCTGTTGTTGTGCCTGAATCCCTACGCAGTAATTTTCCGTTACGACGAGATAGACGTTGAACTGGTCAGCCTTCAAGATGCATTCAAATGGACAGTTGATATCAGGACGTGGGCTGAACAACTGGTAAGCAAGGCGGAAGCAGAGGACGATCTCAGAAGCCGATAGAATGGCTCAATGGGCGATTTCTCTTGCGCCAAGTGCCACAAGGAAAAAGGTAATCTGGAGGTAATGCTATGAGAAAAGCGCCGCAAATCGCCATTGTTCTGCTGACTCTCTTTGTCAGAAGTGCCGTTTCACAGGAACCGCCAAGCGTAATCGCAGACGGAACTTGGGAATCGCTAACGCTTCGGGTGTATTCATCTGTTGCGGCAATCAACTCGGGGACACTGGAAATGTATGGAGGTTACAAGGCTGATCGGATCTCGATTGATGCCACCTCAAGAATTGCTGTATATGCCGTTAGCGACAGTTTCCAGGGATCTAGTGAACCAAGCGGCAGTGGGGGAGCGTATGGTGGCAGAGGAGGGGGGCAATTCGGCAGTGCGACACTTCGCTCTGCACCTGATTCCCTGGAGATTAGTTCTGACTACTACGGTGCCCTACCCTGGGGAACGGGGGGTGACCGTGGTAAGA
>JAKQFZ010001115.1 GCA_029558215.1 Candidatus Omnitrophota bacterium | reverse complement strand
CGCAGGCCTGCTCAGAATAGTTTGAACAGGTTGTCACATTTCCTGTAATATGCATCTGTCTCAGATCCTCGGTGTGAGGTTTTTCTTCAGATCTGGAGGTTTCAGGAGAATGGCAGTACAACGTATTGGTTTGGGGTTGTTTCTCTTCCTCTTCTGTCTTGTGCCTTTGGTGAGTGCACAGGAATCGGATATGGCATCCCGATGCGACATCAATCGCGATGGTACTGTAGACGAAAAAGATCTCCTGCTCGTGATGTCTTTCTGGAAGCACCGAGTTGGAGCAACGACAACTCCGACATGGGTCTTCACTCCAACCGACAGCCCTACATCGGAGCCTTCTGTATCCCCGACGGAGACCCCATCGCCAGAGACAACCGAAACGGAGACGCCAACCATGGCAGAGACTCCGAGCAGTACACCAACCCAGGAGATAACTCCAACCGAAACCGATACGCCGACCGTGCAGCCGACCGATACACCAACAGAAGCACCTTCGGCATCGCCGACTGAGACTTCAACAGATACACCGACAATCGCGCCGACTTTCTCAGACACAGCCACATCTACTCCGTCGGAGACACCAACGGATACTCCGACGCTGACGTCAACTGAGACACCGACAGCAACGGACACCCCGACACCCACAGCGACTGACACCGACACACCTGCGCCCCCGACGCCAACAAGTCCCATCGAGTTGGTTCTCATTCCTGGTGGTGTCTCTTGGATGGGGAGTCCCCAGGAAGGAACAGACCCCGACGACGAAAAGCCGCTTCATCAGGTGTATCTGGACACTTTCGAGATTGGCAGATATGAGATCACCCGAGCTCAGTACGCGGCGTTCCTCAATGCCGGGGGATATACCGATAACAGATACTGGTCTCCCAAAGCCCGGGAGTGGCGTGAAAATGACAGGCCGGACGGAAAGCCGATATACTGGGATAGTCCGCCCAGCTGGATTCATAATCCGGACTGGCCTGAGGATGGACCTGCCGTCTACCTTACGGTACATGAGGCGAGTGCCTACTGCTCATGGTTGGCCGAGAACACGGGGGGTGTCTACAAATACAGACTACCCACCGAGGCGGAATGGGAGAAGGCAGCGCGCTGGGATCCTTCCACGCAGACTCTTCGAGTATACCCTTGGGGCAATCTCTGGGAGCCGGGGTGCTGCAACTGGAACGCGGACACCCTCTCCGGTGGATACTTGGACAACATCATGCCAGTAGGCAGTTATCCATGTGGAGCGAGTGCGTATGGACTTCTTGACATGGCGGGCAACGCGGCGGAGTTGGTCATTGAAGCCTATGACCATGATTTCTACAGACGTGGACACGGCTGGGACTTCTTGGAGCCCAGCATCGTTCGATACAATCCTCTCAATTGGGTGGCTCGTCACGCCTATACCGGCAGGGATTCCCGAATGGGGCAGCATACTGTTGTTCGTGGCGGTGATCTAAACGCCGATCAGCAGAAACTTCGTGCGGCCAGAAGGCACCATGAATGGCACGGTCTGGCAGAGATCAATGGATTTCGAGTGGTTCGTTGCATTGTTCCGACGCCAACATGTACGCCGCCACCCCATCCGACCCCTGGAGAGATGGTGCTCATTCCGGCAGGCGTTTTCGTGATGGGAACCTCACCGACTCGTCCTCATGACTACGGCTACGCAGCGCCTGAGCTTCCTGAACACGAGGTCTATCTTGACGCCTACGAGGTCGGGAAATATGAGGTGACACGAGGTGAGTTCCGCGAGTTCATTGAAGACCAAGGCTATGACAAGAATCAGTACTGGCCGACTCCCGCGCTGACGCCGAAATGGGCGCTGTCCTGGCATGAGCCGGGATATTGGACAACCCCTCCACCGGACTGGTCGGGTGGGGATTATCCTCCTGCGGACAACCATCCTGTCTTGGGTGTTTCCTGGTACGAAGCGCAGGCATTCGCCAAATGGAAGAGCGAGAAGACGGGAGACAAGTACCGTCTTCCCACGGAGGCCGAATGGGAGCGGGCGGCGCGATGGAATGAAATAGAACAATGGGGATTTGAATATCCCTGGGGAGACTTCTTTGACTCCTGCAAGGCAAACACGCCAGCAGATCCTAAGTACGCGGGAATACAGACGGCACCCATCGGGAGTTTCCCAGAGGGGATCAGTCCTGCGGGATGCCATGATATGTCGGGCAATGTCTGGGAGTGGACGGGGGACTATTTCGACACAACCTATTACAGTCGGGGTCCTTGCGGATCGGTTCCGATGTGCGGAACGATCTGGGACAATCCCAAGGGGGCCTCACCGACACCTCACCCAACCAACGGATGTCTGGGGCGTGCTTCCATCCGTGGAGGCAGCTTTGACAAAGACGACGGTATCCATGGAATGAGAACGGCAACGAGAGGTTTGGACGGAGGCCCCTGTTTCCAGAGCCACAACTACGGTTTTCGTCTGGTGAGGGAAATTCCGACCTCGACACCGACGCCGTAGATCGGCTCTGCATGACGCCCGAGATGGAAAGAACATAACTGTTCTTGTCCAACAACTTGCCGACCGCCATTCGACGACGCTCCGACTATAGTGATATTTCCCGCGACTTGTCCGCGTCTGCTGCAGTCCTACTTCGATGCGTTGTTCGAAACGATCGTGCATAGCCTTTTCATTCTTCCGCCTTGAGGCGCTATGACATAGTATGAACATCTCTTGCGCCTGTCGCGAAGGGGCTGCCTTTCAAATCCAAACCGTCCAGCAACTGCGGGGACTTTCCCCGTTTCTCTCAGAGCCTATCCCCGACTATATGTAACCCAGTATCCTCAATCCCCTATCCTTCAAACCCCTCCAAATTTCCGGGAAAGGTCTGGCCTGAAGTCTCTTGACAGAAGAAAGCAAAACTGAGCATACTTCCTCGCAACTGCTAGCGGTCAACCGTCCAATTGGTGGCATTGGCAGGACGGTTGAGCGTTAGGAGTTTTTTCTGCTGCGGAAGGATCTTGCGGTTTTCGCTGTTAAGGGGAAGTGAGAGGGGATCAGAAACAAGGCGTAGGCCCGTCCAAGTGCTCTCCCATCTTGGAACAGGAGAGGAGGCTTTCACAGCAGAGACGAAACATACAGAACAGTGAGTCCTTGGACTGCCGTAGCAGCGGTCATCCGAATCCGTCCGAAGGTGTACGATGGCGAATCGCTGACGTGCAGATTTGGGTCAGCACCTGGAGTCAGATACGATGGAAGAAACAAAACAGACGTGGCATATTCTCACACCGCCGGCTGAGTTGAGGAAGATCCTAAGCGCCTCACCGCGGGTACATGTAGCTGGGAGCGTAGACGAGCTGTTCGAACTGGCTTGTGGGGGAGCTGGTTCAGATTTCGTGGAGGTGTCCTATCGTCTCCCAAGTGGAGAGAGTTTCGTCGAAGCGACTGTAGCCAGAGTCCGCAATGGTATCGCGGTCAATTACACCGAGGTCTATATGCGGCGACGAGATCCAGACACAATGGTGATCTCTGACGATCTGCCATCGGACAAGCCCCGATTTCAGGAACGTTTTGGAAAACCGTTTTCCAGTTTGCGTCAGCAGACGTTCGACTGGCTGGCACAGCAGGAGTTGGCAGTTTTCGCTTTTCGATCCGGTTGGAGGGACCTGGGGGCGCAGGCTCTGGCGGTTGCGCCGGCGAATGCGGCATTCTTCCCTTTAGGTCTCGCTCTGTTGCAGGGGATCGTCCCGTTGGAGGAGATACCACAGGATTTCTCTCCGAGTGTTGTAATCTACGTAGCTCCTGTGTTTCGGCATACGTTTTTCGACGGCAAACAGGTTGTGGTCCACAACCGCGGTGGTGATGTTTACGAGTTGTTCTCCTACAATCTCTACCCGGGCCCAAGTGCAAAGAAAGGGGTTTATGGGACTTTGATTCACCTGGGTGAAGAGCAAGGTTGGGTGGCTGCGCACTGTTCCGGGGTACAGGCAGTCACGCCTTACGACAATGTTGTGACCTTCATGCATGAGGGGGCGAGCGGAGGAGGCAAGAGTGAAATGCTCGAGCAACCGCACCGGATGCCCGATGGCCAGCTGCTCAAAGGGTACAACATCATCACTGGGGAGAGGCGCTACATAGAAATCCAGCGCACGTGTGATTTGTGTCCCGTTTGTGACGATATGGCGTTGTGTCACCCCAGCATTCAGCAGGACAACGGCAAACTTTGGATTGTTGACGCGGAAGAGGGATGGTTTGTCCGTGTCAATCACATAGACAGCTACGGAACAGATCCGAACCTCGAGAAGCTGACGGCACAACCATCCCGCCCACTGTTGTTTCTGAACATTGACGCAGTGCCAGGGAGTCGAGCCTTGATTTGGGAGCATACCGACGACCAACCAGGAGTTCCCTGTCCGAACCCTCGTGTCATCCTTCCCCGTTCGATGGTGCCCAATGTGATCAACGAACCGATCAGTGTTGATATTCGCTCATTCGGAATAAGAACACCCCCATGCACCCTTGAGAGTCCAACCTATGGCATCATTGGCTTGTTGCATGTCTTGCCACCCGCTCTGGCTTGGCTTTGGCGTCTCGTCGCGCCTCGGGGTCATGCAAATCCCAGTATCGTGGCTTCGGAAGCGATGAGCAGCGAAGGAGTGGGTTCATATTGGCCCTTTGCGTCGGGGCGGCAAGTCAGGCAGGCGAATCTGCTTCTTGAGCAGATTCAACAAACCCCGCACACCAGACATGTGCTTGTTCCAAACCAGTACGTCGGCGCTTGGCACATGGGTTTCATGCCTCAGTGGCTGACTCGCGACTATCTTGCCAGACGCGGAAGTGCCAAGTTCAAAGGGGATCAGATTGTCCCCGCCCGTTGCTCATTGCTCGGCTATGCGCTCAGCTCGATGCGCATCGAAGGGGTTCGTGTGGCGCATTGGTTTCTGGAGGTCAACACGCAGCCAGAAGTCGGCAATGAAGGCTACGACAAGGGCGCAGCAATTCTCAGAGAGTTCTTCTGCAAGCATCTGGTATCTTTCTTAGAGCCGGATTTATCAGATTTGGGTCGCATGATTATAGAGTGCTGTCTGCAGGACGGCACCGTATCAGACTATGAGCAACTGCTTGGGAAATCCGAATGAAAACACCTGGAGAGCAGGGGCGTCCGGCCGTGTTTCTCGACCGGGATGGGACAATCATCGAAGACCTCGGTGATTTGTCTCAGCCGTCTCAAGTCGTCTTTTTCGATGATACTTTTCAGGCCCTCCGGCGGTTGGCTCCGTTCTTTGCGCTGTTTATTGTGACCAACCAGTCCGGCGTTGCCAAAGGATCGATCTCCATACAAGATGTCCACCGAGTCAACTCATACGTGCAGAGCCGACTTGCTGAAGAGGGAGTGCCAATCGTTGCCACGTATGTCTGTCCCCACAAAAGGGATGAGGGTTGTTGCTGCATCAAGCCCAGTCCTTACTTCCTCAACAAGGCGGCGTGTGAACACGGAATCGATCTCCACCGCTCCTATGTAATTGGCGATCATCCCCACGACGTGGTCCTGGCCTCTCATGCAGGCGCTCGGGGTATCTATCTTCTCACGGGTCATGGGATGCAGCATCGTGACGAGATTCCCGAATCCGCAAGCGTTGCCTCGGGCATCCGAGAAGCCGCTGAACTGATTCTTCAGGAGTTGAAACGCTCCGAGCGATTGAGGGAGAGCAACGCATGAAGTATGCTCTGTTTGTTGCATTCATGCTGCTGCCGCGCAGTCTTGGTGTTCTCTACACAGGGTCAGTCTTTGTTCCGGCTTTGAGAGTCCTGTGATCTCAGCACTACCCAGACGTAACTGATCTTCGGTGCTCTGATTTCAATCTTCAACCGGGTTATGGTTCCTGCGGGCTGAGCGGTTGAATCCAAGGAGTCCAGAACATTCATTGAAACTTCTGGCCTCTCTTTTTCAACACACCCACTTCTCAGCGTTCAGACTCACAACACAACGCCACACATCCCGCGATTGACATTAAATGACATCAGAACACGCAAAAAACAACTCCTTCCCACGTTCCGAAATCTCTTTCAGAAACAATTACGCCCCAAACCGCTGAAGTTGGCCTAGATATCCAGGAATCGCACCTGTGGGGCGTGTTCCTGGATGAAGTCGCGTCTTGGCTCAACGGAATCGCCCATCAGGATCGTGAAGATTTCCTCAGCCTGCGCCAGATCATCAAGTGTGACCTGCATCAACACTCGTTTCTCTGGATTCATGGTTGTTTCCCAGAGCTGGTCTGCGTTCATCTCACCCAGACCTTTGTAACGTTGGATATAAAGCCCCTTGCGTCCCGCTTTCTTGACCGCTTCCAGCAGACCAAGAAGACTGTAGCATGGCGTTTCCTGGTCATCACTTTTGGCGATGAACAGTGGTCTTCTTTCTTCAAGCGAGCCATTGCCCTTGTCACGGAGCAGGGTGACGGGGAGATCACTTTTCTCCAGTTTGCGAAGCAACTGTTCGATTTCTTCCGCCTCCAGGAGTTCCGTGACACGCACCTCACTCTTGGTCTCCTCGGCTTCCTTCTCAGGACTGATCTGATCCAGAAGAGGCGTCTGATCCTCCTCAAACGTCTCCATCATCTTTGAGTAGTCCTTCTCGGAATAGAAGTACTGGATCTCACCGTCTATCTCGACCTGATAGAGAGGAAGTCCTCCCTTGGAACGGTCGCGCAGATTCAGGAAGTCATCGAGTTCAATGTTTTTCTTCAAAAGGACACGCTCAAGGCTTTCCAGTTCATAGAGCCTGTTGATCAGATCGCGAAACTGCGTTCCAGTGAGTTCGCGTTGCGAACCGTTACCCGTAACCACTGCCGACGTCCCCTGCAAGCCCAGTTCCATAAGATGCGCGTCAAGGTTTTCTTCCTTGTCAATGTACTGAATGGACTTGCCTTTGCGAACCAGAAACAGAGGAGGTTGCGCGATATAGACATATCCCTGTTCGACCAGTCGGTACATTTGTCTAAAGAAGAATGTCAACAGAAGTGTTCGAATGTGCGCACCGTCCACATCCGCATCGGTCATGATGATGACCTTGTGATAGCGAGACTTGCTGACATCGAAGTCATCTTCACCGACACCCGTTCCCAGGGCGGTGATGATCGTCTGGATTTCCTCGTTGGAAAGCACCTTGTCGAGACGCGCCTTCTCGACGTTGATGATCTTTCCCTTCAGTGGAAGAATCGCCTGAAACCGTCGGTCACGCCCCATCTTGGCAATCCCGCCTGCCGAGTCTCCCTCAACCAGATATATCTCGCACAGCGAAGGGTCGCGCTCGGAACAGTCCGCCAGTTTCCCGGGAAGGCTGCCGCCTTCAAGAACGCCTTTGCGCCGTGCCAGGCTCTTTGCTTTGCGCGCTGCTTCGCGAGCCTGAGCGGCGGAGATGGACTTGGCGGCGACCTTTCTTGCAATGCTTGGGTTCTCCTCGAAGAACTCACCGAGTCCCTCATTGACAATGGACTCAACCAAGCCTTTGACTTCACTGTTGCCCAGTTTTGTCTTTGTCTGTCCTTCGAACTGCGGATCGCTGATTCGAACACTGATGACCGCGCACAAGCCTTCTCGTACGTCGTCCCCTGTGATCGCCAGATCACTCTTCTTGAGCAAGTCGTTCTTTCTCACGTAGTCGTTGATCGTTCGAGTCAGTGCTGAACGAAACCCGACCAGATGCGAACCACCCTCTTTGGTGTTAATGTTGTTGGCAAAGGAGAAGACTGTTTCATTGTAGCTGTCATTGTACTGAATCGCGATCTCCAGCTCGATGAATTCCGGATCCTTTCCTTCGCGTTCGATCTCTTTGCTGCGGGTGAGCGCAATGGGTTTGGGAAATAGAACTTGCTTGCCTTTGCTGAGGTACTCAACAAACTCGATGATGCCGCCTCGGTACTTAAACTCGGAGCGCTTTTCGGAGCGTTCGTCTTCCAGGACAATCTCCACGCCCTTGTTCAGGAACGCCAGTTCGCGTAACCGTCCGGCCAGTGTTTCGAAGGAAAACTCCGTGTCTTCAAAAATCTTGGGATCCGGCTTGAAGACGACTTTGGTGCCTGTTGACTTTGTTTTGGCAACACACTCCAGATCACTTTGTGGAATGCCGCGAGCGTACTTCTGATAGTAGACACTGCCATCGCGCTTGACCTCGATTTCGAGCCATTCGGAGAGTGCGTTCACGACGGACACACCCACACCGTGCAGACCGCCGGAAGTTTTGTAAGACTTGTTGTCGAATTTGCCACCCGCATGCAGTTTCGTGAGCACGACTTCTACGGCGGACTTGTCCTTCAACTTGTCGTGGCGCCCGACAGGGATCCCACGGCCGTTGTCCGTAACCGTAACACTGTTGTTGAAATGGATCGTGACGTGGATCCTGTCACAGAAGCCCGCCATGGCTTCATCCACGCTGTTGTCAACCACTTCATAGACCAAGTGGTGCAACCCCATGCTGCTGGTGCTGCCAATGTACATGGCAGGACGTTTGCGTACCGCTTCCAAACCCTCAAGAACAACGATGCTCTTCTCATCATAAGTCCCTTGATCTGAAGGCGTTTTCTCTTCTACTTCCGACATTGTTGTTTCTCACTCTCCCAAAGAATAAACACTCTTAAACTGGCGTGTGTCGGCTTGACACATCGTCGTAATGCACACAAATACAAGTCCTGCTCTCATAGAGCAGACCCAAAGAACTCCGTTCTCCTCGATGAGCACTCTGCCGACAAATTGGGCATTGCCCACACGGGTGCAGGCACAACCTGCTGAATCTGCAAAATCTATTGTATTGTAGGGAAATGGGCTGCTTTTGTCAAGGACAACGCTTCCCTCAAACGACAATATCTTGATACCAGAAAGCGGAGATACCCCAATAAATTGTTGAACAAGCACATTTCTGTCCTGAGCAACAGAGAGAGTACTTCAACAGCCGGCAAGCGCTAAAATCTGGCTCTGGGGTAAGCAGTTCGGAACCTAGTCTATCCAGCTCACATTCTTGCCCATGAACTTCAACTTTGTTGCCACTTTCTGGCCTTTCAGGGGCGACCAAGGTGCCAGTTTGAACCCCACGTCACCGAGCAGAATGCCATAGTATCCAGTGAAGAGAGCGAGTTGGCTGTAGTATGCGTCCGCCAGAAAGCCCTCATAGCCTGAGGGTGTTCCGTCCCAACGTCTCCACTCGCCACCCTTTCCAACACCGTTCTGGAATCCGCCCCTGGCGTATGTTTCTATCATCGGCCAGAGAATCTGATCGGCTTCCTCTCTGCGCCCGAGTTGATAGAGTGCCTGAACATAGAAATAGGCATAACAGGCCGTCGCTCCGCCATTCTCAAAAACACCGAATGTGTCACTTCCGTCCTCTTCTTTCGGTGAGCCCAAGGCTCCCTGGAAGACGTAGTCATTCTTTGCGACAGGTACGAGATTGCCTGGTAGCCCCAGATCAAATCGGTCATATCCAACCTCTTTCATCTTGGCTTGGAGCCGATCCATGATGGCGCCCGCTTCGTCTTCGGGCACCAAATCGTAGGCGATAGCGATTCCGTTGATGAAGGTGAACCAATAGTCATGCAGTTCCCCATCCTCGCTCTTCCAGCCCGCCAGAATTCCTGTCTCGGAGTTGTAGAAAGTCTTGAAATAGACTTGCTTGATCCGGTCAGCATCCCCATCAAAACGTGCTGCCTGCTCAACGCGACCCGCCAGTCGCTCGAGATGCGCCAGACCTCGAAATGCTCGATAGGCAAGAGCGGAGACATAGGCGTCCTCATGGCCGAAGTTGATGCAGTCCCACCAATTGCCCGTGCGCATGTGAGGCTCCAGCCCTTCGCCGCGATTGCCTGTGCGCCTGGACTCGAGCAGACCATTTCCGTTTCGGTCTTGTCCTTCGATGGTTTCCGCCAACTGCTCCATCTTCGGAAGCCAACGTGAAAGCAGATCCATATCACCCTTGGTCACGATGACATCCCAAGCAGCGATGAGCATCGAGGGAATCGAATCGGTGAAGTGGTCTGTGTTCTGACCATAGCCTGGAGCGCCGCCGAAATAGCGATCCAGTGACTCCCGAACCAGTTCGATCGCCTCGATATTGCCGGGCAACAGGGGCGTGTAAGGAGCCAGTCCCGAGAAGGTGAACATACAAAAGAGCACATTGTCGCTTACGACATTGTTTGCCAGAATACCTATGTCGGGACGATACTGGAACACATTGAGCCAATGTCTGGGCAACTCTGCAAGTCGGGCGTCTCCGGCGATGAGTTCCTCGAAAGGTACCGTATCTGAACGCACCTCACAACGGTATTTGCAGCAACCGGACGGACTCAAGTCTTCCAGTTCGTCGGAAGGCTTCTTCAGCGTGAACAACAAATTGAACTGAGCCAGGTGACGGACGGATTCCGCAATGACTCGGGGGTTGCTCTCGCCGACAGCCTCGACCAGCAAAGATCCGAAGTCGGACGCATGAAGAAGACAGGGGAACGGTGCGGAGTTGCCAGGCAGGGGATTCACCAAGGGCGCAACCGGAGTCTGGTCAACGGCAAGGTTGAATTTCAAGGTTGGTTCGAGGTTGAAAACTGCCGACCGAGGCGCGTTCCAGGAGAGTGCAAAGTCGAGACTTTTCTCTTCTACACGGGTTTCCCAAAGAACCGAACCCGAATCGCCCCACCCCATTTCATATCGCAACACATTGCCTTCTACATGGCAGCGATCGAGCGTCAGAGCAGGAACGGAAGGAAGAGAAATCTGAACTCCACCGTCAGCGCCGGGCTTGACGAGATTTGTGTCCAGCTTCCCTTTGCCCAGACTGTCCCAACAAAGATAGTCCATTCGGGCTTGCTCTCGCGACAGGTTCACCTGTATCCAGTCTGAGCGAAAAACCACTTCCGAATCACTCTGCACTATTCTCAGTTGTTTGATGTCCGTCGGCGCCAAACACGGTTTCAACTCAGAGAACTTCTGACTCAGCTCCGGCCGATGGTCTTCCTCAAACGAACCGAAGACTGCGATTTCGGACAATTGTGCGCTGTTGGGATACGGCTCGTGAGACGATCGGTCAATTCTGAGCCTGAAATTGTTTGTCACGACAGGCTCGAAGGTGAACTCATAGAAGTACTTGTCCGGTTCCGGCTTCAGGTTCCTTGCATGGAAAATCTCGCGCATCGAGAGTTCGCCCAAGACCCTGTATTCCCCTGCCAGATCAATGGGCACATCTATCGGATCAGCAGGGCGCACCACCACCCGATTTATGCGTGCTTTCTGCTTGAACTGAATCCAGACCCAGTGAGGATGCGGTTCGGACAATGACGAATGCCAACGGTTGTTCTGTGCAGGATCGCCGAAGGAAATCCATTGCCCATCTATTGCCTTCTCAACACCAAAATCCGCATACTGAGAGTCCGCCATGGCGATGGCTCCATTTTCGCTCAGAGCAACGTTGATATCTGCCTCTGCTGGCAGGGATACAAACAGCCAGAGTGTCGCGATCACAAAGAACAGTAGATTCTGTTGAACGGGAGAGATGAAGAGGGACATATGCTTGCCTCCAATCGTGGCTCCGAAGGATCTGTGGCGTGCAGTGTATCACGCAGGATACGGACTGCAATTGCGAGTCGTCTTTTGGAAGGACACGCTGAATCAGAAATCTGCTACGCGACGAGGCTGCGTCAAGGCACTGTTTGCAAGGCGTTCTTGTCAAGACCTGTCTTGGTCTCCTTGCCATTGAGAGGGGCGGAGTGTAAGAAGGCTTGCAGGCAGGTGTGTATGGTTACCAGGTGAGTATGGTGACTAAGAGCAGGTCGGGACACCCGTTTACGAGCATCACCGACCTGTTCCATCTACTTGTGTGCATCTCTTGTGCCGCGAAATCGCTGCCGGAGCAACAGAGGCGACAAGACGCATCGCAATCAGGGCACAAGAAAGATGCAGTCTGGCCTAATCCGCGTAGATCTGCCAGTTCCTTGCCGGAATGCCTGAGGCGGCATTGTTGGATGCGCAGGGAGTCGTAGGCCTGTTCGCATCGCCCGGCGCAAAGGCCCTGAATGAATTCACACCGTCTGGACGGCGACCAACCGATCCTCCCGCAATCGAGGACACTCCCATGTTTGTGAAACCGTCCACGTCGGGGTTGTCTTCGCCGACAAGGTATGCGACTCCATCAATTCGGGTTGTCCCGTCGCTCAAATCCAGTAGCGCCCCAACATTTCTGATGATTGCCTGGGATAGGGTTCGTGCGAAGGCCGTTCCCGGCGCGAAACCGGTCGGTGTCCCGCCACTGAACATGATCACGAATCCGTTGCCATCAATGGTGGCACCGGTCGGGAAGACGAAGGAATAGCTGGTGGGCGAGTCGCCATTGCGAATCGTGAGCTCCCACCCTTCGATCGCGAACGGCGAAGTCTTCGTGTTATACAACTCGACAAACTCGTCGTTCTGATTTGCGGTAGAGCCGTCATTGTTGTGGTCTACGGTGCCCGGGTTGTAGCAGATCTCGTTAATCTTGACAGCGCCCGCCAAAGCAGTCTGCGTGACACGCACCAATTCCGCCGAGAGTGGGATTGTTCCCGATGGGGTGGTCGGTGAGTCGCAGGTGTAGCTGATCGAGCCGCTGTAGACCTTGTTGACACTGACATCGGTTTCCTGGAACCCGACAACGAATGCGACACTCTGTGCAACGGCAAGACTTGTCGGCAGCGTCGGAGTCGTAGCGAGGGAGAATTGGGGACTGGACGTGCCGTCCAGCACAAAGGTGTTAATCGTCAGTGGTGTGCCTGACATATTTTGGATAGTAATCGTGAACAGGCTCTGTCCCAGTGCCATGGACTGGTTGACTCGAAGGGGAGCAGCTGCGAGGCTGCCCGCAGGAGTCGTCCATCCCAGTGTGACTTGATACCAAGGCAGTGGGTTGGCGCCTCTTGGGGTCGGCGTCGAGGCCACAAAGGCGCCGGTCTTGTCCGGATTCCGCGCGACGCTTTGATTGGCTCCGTTAGCAAACTGATTCTCGTCAATAACGGTCCACGTTGGATAACCGAACCCAGACCAGTCAGCATTTGCGTCTGCACCGGTTTCGTAAATGACATGGTCGATGCGGTTTGCGGATTTGGGAGTCGTCCCATTAGGAAAGTCGGTTGCATCACCCGTATAGAGAGCGATAGCATCCTCGCCGTTTTGGAGAGTGTTCCCGTTGAAAGTGTAGTCGCACCCGGCGATGGCTGTGGTTCCCAGCAGGATATATCCGTTGGCGTCCGCAGTAAGGCCGTCGAGATCTATGGCGTTGTACGACACAACGCCGCTCCCGTTGAACCACACGAGAACGAGGCCGTTTGCCGACTCCCCCGGATCGCCCTTCAGTTCGATGAACTCCGCGTAATCCGTGCTCGGCGTGTTGGGAGTGTCTGAATCAAATTCATTGATTACAAATGCTGCCATCGCGCTTGTACAGAGCAGCATCGCTGCCACAATGCCTGTAAAGTAACTTAAAAAACTCCTCATCTAAGTCTTTTCCTTTCTCGCGGCTGAGGCTGATTCTGTGGAGATAATCAGCCCGAGTTCTCAATTGCCCGCCCCAGAGATGGGGTACTACCGAACTATTTCTGTCTTCGATCACTCTCCTTTCCTTGTCGTCTTGCGCGCCCGCTTGGCTTCTGCAGGTGCAGTCTCCCTGAACGCCAGAACCGACGCGAACATGAGCGCAAGCAATACGACCTTCATCCGGTCATGCCTTGCAATAGTCAGCGTCTGTTTCGGCATATCCATCTGTAGTTCCTCAAAGATGGGTGGTTCCGTTTATATACATCTTGCTCTCTTCTGAGTCAAGGTGGCTTCCCAACTTGTTTTTCAGCCGTTCGGCGCGATCCAGGTCACCCATTGCTGGAGAGCGGACATTTCCGGGCTTGCTACCACACGACAGGTACTGGCTCAGTTACCCAGCCGATAGAGCCAGGATATGCTTCGGAGCGACGCTACCGAAGCCCGCTGTCTTGCTGTTCTCGCTTCGGCAGCGTCGCAGAGCCTCTGCAACCGAAGCATACCTCCA
>JAKQFZ010001108.1 GCA_029558215.1 Candidatus Omnitrophota bacterium | reverse complement strand
CATACTCAATGGATTGGTTGTGGGTGAGAGCGAAGATGGCTTCACCCCTTTTGAGGTGGAGATCGGAAATGTCCTCCGGCGAGATGGGGAGAATGAGTTGCTCGTCGGCTGTGCGGGCATTGAAGCATTGAGCGAAAACGGTCGAAAGGCTTGTCCACCAGGTTCCTTCTGGGGACATCATGTTGTTGGTCTCTGGCAGGACGTCACACTCATCCGTCGGCCTGAGACCTTTATCAAGAACACCTTTGTCTGCACAGAGATAGAGCCTGCGTCGCTTGAGGTTTCAGTTTGCCTGGACTCAGCAGCCCCCGAGTCCAAACAGCTTCGCCTCGTGCATGAGCTGTTTCCCTGGCGACCCGATGACCAGAACCAAAGCCCCAGGTTCGTTGCTGCCGACTTCGTTAAAGCCGTTCCGGATGCAATTCAGACACACAGAACCACCACTGTCGTAAAGGAGGCAAATCTCTGGTCTCCGGAGCATCCTAACCTCTACATCTTGAGATCGCGCCTCATCAATTCTCAGGAAGGGCTTGTTGATGAGAATACTGTGCGCTTTGGATTTCGTGAATTCAGAGTTGAAGGAGATATGTTCTTGCTCAATGGAGCGCCTCGCAGGCTCCGGGGTGACTCGTGGCACTATCTGGGAACTCTGCAGCAGTCTGCACAATATGCACGTCTCTGGTATCGGTTGGCGCGCGAGACAGGCCTCAATGTCGTTCGGCTCCACGCGCAACCCTATCCGACATCCTATCTCGATGTTGCCGACGAAGAGGGAATGCTGATCATCAGCGAAAGTGCTCTCTGGGCTTCCGGACTCCTCATGAGCTACAGTCAAGACTTCTGGAGAAGATACGAATCTCATCTGAAAAGACTTGTTGTTCGTGATAGAAATCATCCGTCGGTTGTTCTTTGGAGCATTGCCAACGAAACCTTTGCAGCACACGACATTGATCCCAACGATGGAGCCTCTGACCGCGAAGAGATTGCCTCTCATCTTTCCGAGGCAATGGACTCTCTCAGAATCCTGGATCCAACCCGAATCACCTATTCAGATGGGGATCAGGATTTGAATGGTCGTACCTCAGTCCACGGTCTTCATTATCCGCATATTCTCAACAGACCCGAGATTCGGAAACCCGTCGTCATTGGAGAGGAAGGGTTGATGCACTATGCAGATCCAGAGTTGGTGGCGTCCAATGCTGGTGACGAGGTGTACGCGAGCAGAGAGGCTTGGCTTGAAGGCATTGCCAACTACATCACGCCCTTTTTCCATGGATACAGACAGTGGGCTGCTCTGATTGCACCTTTCAACACGGTGTGGTACGCCCTGGATCCCTTGCCGTTTGAAGACAGACCCAACCCGTCCATCAGACAGACACACTCTCAGAAACGTCTGGAGCGGATCCCGAAGTTCAGCCTGACTTTGAATCCGAGTTTCGACAATTCCCTCCCCCAATGGAGACCCAACCGCCTCTACAATACCATCAAGGATTTGATGACTCCCGTTCGATTCTACGTTGATCGCGTTACAAGATTCTACGCTCAGCAAGAGACCGGTTTGATGGTTGTGATTCAGAATGATTCTTCTGAATCGCAAGATCTGACACTCGAATGTTACTTCAACAGAGAACTCACTCCGGCACCTATCTTCAAGTTCGGCTGTGTGCTCGAACCCACCGAAAAAAGGGCACTTATGATGCCCTTTGCGGCACCAGCCTCAAGTGAGATTGTCTCAGCAACATTGAGTTTCTTTCTGTCTAATTCCGGAAAGGAACTTTTTGCTGAGGATAGGGGCATTGCTATCTTTCCTGCTCTGGACAGATGGCCAACACTCATCGAGCCTGAAGCACGCATCCTGTATATGGGAAAGCGTGAAATGGCCTCTGTCCTTCCAAGGCATGTTCACGCCGAGAGAATTGCAGACGCATCTCTGGAAGGTATTGACATACTGATTCTTGGCCCTGAAGCAATTCCCAACTATGACGAAGTTCAACAGATCAAATACCGTGTTGAACACGGTTTGAGACTGCTCGCAATGGAGCCCAAGAAGATTCTCCTCGATGCGTTTGACGTAACCGCAACACCTGTCTTCAGCACCTATTCGAAAGTCTCGATTCTTGCACCTGACCATCCGATATTCGAGGGGCTCTCTGGGGAGTTTCTCGATCACTGGCGTCCGGATGGAGTCGTGGGCACTTGGGGTTTCTCAGACTGTGCTGGACGAGATGCAAGGATTCTTGCTGTTTCCACCACCGGCGAGGATGTCCTCATGGAAATTCGCCAGGGAAGGGGCAGCGTGATTTTCTGTGGCTGCGACTTGAGCACGTGCCTCAGGGAAGAACCTGCGGCGTGTCTCCTTCTCTACAACATTCTGAAGTACCTTTCTCATTTCACGGAGACTCGGCGATATCCAGTGCTGGCGTGGACGGAGGCTGAGAGCCAACTTCGAAGTCTGCTTCTTGCCGTTGGAGTCGAGGATTCATCATTCCTGCAATCTCTTCCATCCGAAGTGTCTGGGTCAGTGGCAACCTTGATTGTTGACGCTTCGGCGATGAAACCGAATGAGGAGCAACTCGACTGGATCTCGACATTTGCTGATTCCGGTGGTCAAGTCTTGATCTCAAACCTGCGTCCGGAAACACTCTCGTACTATGGCCGCATTCTTCCCGCAGCGCTGAGGATATCCGAATGCACCGCCGAGCAACTCATCAGGAGCCAGGCGCACTCCCTGCTGAACGGCATTTCAAATGCAAACCTCTACTGGATCGAGAAGGAAAGCCTCAGACCAATAGTGCACTACAGCATTTCGGCGGCGAACATTCAGGAACCGGCCGTTGCGCTTCTGAAAGTTCCTCGGATCGACTGGAGAGCCTGGTGCTGGCAGCATGAAGCCGTCAAGACATCTGCTTTGCTTCAGTCAACTCTCCGCGCTGAACCGGATCAAGTCGGCCTGCTCGCCTATTCATACGGGGAGGGATCAATTGTCATCTGCCAATTGATCCCCGACAACGACTATGCTAAGTGTCGGAAAGTGTTTGGAAGTCTCTTGACCAATATGGGCTCAACGTTTAGGCTTGCTCGTTGACTGAGAGACCATTTGGACTTCACGTTTCGCAAGGACTCTTCCAGGCGGGCCGTCTTGGGATCAAAATCGCCACAATGGGCAGTATTCGGGCGGCAGGGGTGAGACACCCTAACTGATTTTCCAGGTTTGGGTTTGGAAGGAAACATACATGGGCAGGCGGCACGTATCGAGACGTCTCTTCCTCAGGCGGGTTGGAGAGGGATTTGCAGCGGCTGCAACCACGCGACTTGCCATGTGTGACACGCGGTCTTCTGCCGACCAGCCGAATGTACTCTTCATCTGTATTGATGACCTGAACGATTGGGTGGGGTGTCTTGGGGGGCACCCGGATGTCAAGACACCAAATCTCGACAGACTTGCTTCCCGTGGTGTCTTGTTTACCCAGGCTTATTGTGCCTCTCCCGTATGCAACTCCTCAAGAGCGTCGCTTATGACGGGCATACGTCCGTCTACGTCGGGTGTATATATGAACACGCAACCCTGGCGCTCCAATTCCCTGCTTCGAGATGTCGCAACGCTTCCTCAGCACTTTATGGCAGGCGGGTACACGGCCTTGGGAGCAGGAAAAATCTATCAGGATTCATTTCCGGATCCCCCTTCCTGGGAAGAATACTGGCCGTCACAGCTCATCAATAGGCCAGACGACCCAATGCCTCCCGTTCGTCCTTTGAATGGCATCCCTTACACAGGGGAGTTCGACTGGGGCCCAATTGATGTCGAGGACGAGGAGATGGGCGATTGGCAGGTAACAGACTGGGTAATAGAACAACTGCGACGAGACTTCAGGAGACCCTTCTTTTTGGCCTGTGGCATTTACCGACCTCACCTTCCCTGGTACGTGCCGCGCAAGTACTTCGACCTCTATCCAATCGATAAAGTAACCCTGCCCGAAGTCTGCGAGGAAGACTTGGACGATATTCCGCCTGCAGGACGGAGTTTTGTCGGAGGTCAGGACCATGCCAATGTTCTCAGATACGACCAATGGCGGTTTGCTGTACAAGCCTATCTGGCCTCGATCTCCTTTGCGGATACCTGTGTCGGTAGACTGCTCGACGCTCTGGATCAAAGTCCCTATCGCGACGGAACATTCATAATACTATGGTCAGATCAGGGCTGGCACCTTGGTGAGAAGCTTCACTGGCGCAAGTTCGCACTTTGGGAAGAGGCCACACACAACGTCCTGATGATGGCAGGACCAGGGATTGTTCCAGGTGGCAGATGCAAGGCTCCAGTGAGTCTTCTCGATATCTATCCCACAGTCACAGATCTCTGTGGCTTGTCGTCACCAAAATATCTTGAGGGAAGGAATCTCAAGGATCTCCTCAAGAATCCCGGTGTGCAATGGCAATGGCCTGTGGTGACAACCCATCGTAAGGGAAACCACTCGGTTCGATCAGAGCGTTGGCGCTATACTCGTTACGCAGACGGCTCGGAAGAACTCTATGACCACACCGAAGACCCTATGGAGTGGACGAATCTTGCAAGCCGATCGGACTTGTCAGATATCAAAAGTGATCTGGCTCGCTGGGTACCGGAATATGATGCCCCATACGACCCTGTACCCGAGAGGGGCTTGCCTCCGGAGATTGGAAAGGTCGGCATCCTTGAATGAATGACTGTAGCCACACAAAGATCCAACAGAGGGGCGGCTTCGCTTTGACCGTCTCCTGCTTGTTTGTTATTGCGGCGCTGACTGTGGCATTCTTCTGGCCTGTTATTGCTGGGCAGCGAGTCTTCTGGGGAGATATCGTTCTTCAGGATTACCCTTGGAGGCATTTCGCCGCAACCCAGATCAGGCAGGGTGATATTCCGCTTTGGAACCCATACAATTATTCTGGGATGCCTTTTCTCGCCGATGTGCAGTCAGCAGTGCTCTATCCCCTCAACCTCGCGTTAACCTTTTTTGTAGATGAGGGAGCCTTGTCTTTTGCGGCATTGCAGAATCAGATCATCTTTCACTATTTCCTTGCCGGCGCTTTCATGTTTGCGCTGCTTCGCCATTTTCGTTTGGGACGATTCAGCTGCCTTATCGGAAGCGTCTCTTTCATGTTCTGCGGATTCCTGGTGGCACACCTGGGTCATGTCGGCATGTCGAATGTGGCGGTCTGGATCCCTTTGGTCTTCCTTTTCTTTCACAAGAGCCTAACCGAAAGGCATTGGCTCAGCGCCGTCTGGGCAGGTTTCTTCTACGGAATCTGCATCATGGGAGGGCACAGCCAACCCGCTCTCTATATGCTGGCAACCATGAGTCTATATGTGCTCTGGTCTGTTCTTGCATCCATTATGGAGCAACGCCCCAATCGCCTTTCTCATTCATTTTCGCAGATCGGCCTGTTCGCCCTGATGATGCTCGTCACTCTTGGCGTTGCCGCAGCCCAGATTGCACCCATGGCTGAGCTGGCTCTCCATTCAATCCGCGCAGAAGAGGGATTCGATTTCGCAACGTCTTATTCCCTTCCCCCGCGTCAGTTAATCACCCTGCTGATCCCTAAGTTTTTCGGGATGACGGTTCCAGGTGAGAGAGACTATTGGGGTGAAGACAATTTCACGGAGATGTGTGTCTATGTCGGAATTCTCCCCATAGTCTTGGCCGCAATTGCCCTGCTCTATCGGAAAGACAGGATGACTCGTTTCTTCGGACTTCTGGCACTGTTTTCCTTGCTGATGGCGCTTGGAAAACATACTCCTCTCTATCGTCTGCTTTACGCTTTACCAACTCCGCTTCGCTTGGTGCGTGTCCCTGCCCGATTTGGATACGTTCTGGGATTCAGTACCGCCATTCTGGCTGGATTCGGCGCTGAGACGTTTCTTTCGGAACTTAATGAGTCAGCCAGAATTTCGCTTCGTCGCATTCTGGTGGCCACTGTCGTTCTGATGCTTATGGGATCACTCCTGCTTGCTGCACTGTATGGCTCTTGGATCGCCAATAGCCAAGCGGAGGACTCCTGGAAATATGCGACGGCAGCAGACCAGACGCTCCTCTTTCTGCTGATTCTTTTCTCCTGTTGGATGGTTTTGTTCATGCGCACCTGGAAGAACATGAGTCCTCTGGCCTCAGGCATTTCATTGCTCGTCGTGCTGGTTGTGGATTTGCTTGCCTTTGGAGCAGAGTACAATCTCGCAAAGGGGACACCCGAACAGGTACAGTACGAACGCAATGCAGCAGTTGATTATCTGAAGGCCGAGATAGGAACAGGACGTTTCGAGCAAACAGTGGGGATTCCATACAATACAGCCACGCGCCATGGAATCTTCGATGTCGAAGGATGGAATCCTTTCAGTCTGAATGAGTATGATGTCTTCAGGAAGGGTGTAAAGTCCCCCCAAAAGCGAGGCCAGCCTGAGGATGTGGAGCGCCTCAGATACGTACTGGGTGTCAACTTCGTTGTTGGCAAACATCTTCAGTTGGCCAGAGAACGGCGAACAGTCAACGCGATCGAGTTTGATGCATCCACTTTCGAATCTGTAGGGCCTGCTGGAGAACCCTCTCTGCTTCTGGACAATCTTCCCGTCGTTCTCACTGACCGAATCGGCCTCGTCAGTGATTTGGGCTACGCTGTTGAAACGCCTCAAGGAACACTTGTCGGGGAACTCGAAGTTGAGACCTTCTCGGCAAAGAGATGGCGTTTTCCAATACGTGCAGGCATAGAGAGTTCGGAGTGGGCTTGTGATTACCGTGACAATCTTCCCTATATGAAGCATCTGCCAGCCAGAGTTGCCTGGGAACACGTTCGTGGAGACATTCCTGCAAAGACGTTTATCGCCGAGTTTGATCTTCCCGAGTTGGAGTACATCCGCTCCTTGCATATTGTGCCTCAGGATTCCAAAGCGGTTATCAATGTCCACAGTTTCTCATTGATCGACTCACAAAGCGGTCAGAGCGTTCCCATCGGTGCGGGCGGAATCCGGTTTGATCAGACACTGAACGACATTACCATACTCAGAACCCGATCGGCTCTTCCCCGAGCTCTTCTTGTTCATGAGGTGGAGTGGGCTCAATCCTTTGAGGACTCTATAGAGAAAGTCCGAGAGCAAGCCTATGATCTGCGTGAGAAGGTTATTCTTGAAGGCTCTTCAGACCAGCAGGAGGATGTTCCCCTGGGAGCTGGAGTCGGAGAACTTGTACAGGTAAGCGTGTATCGTCCCAACGAAGTCGTGATAAGAGTTGAGGCACACGCTGCGGGTGTCCTGGTTCTAAACGATGTACTTTACCCAGGTTGGCGTGCATATCTTGATGGAAAGAGGGTTCGGCTTTTCCGAGCCAATGGGATCATGCGCGCCGTTGCGGTACCACCCGGAAGGCATTGGATTCGAATGGCCTATCGTCCAAGGCTTGTCAAACAGGCGGGACGAGCAAGCCTTCTGACATTGCTTATCGTTGCGCTCTTGGCTTTTCTTCCGATTTTCGGATGGTTTCAACGAACATTCCTAAGATGCAGACCCGCCGACTCGGTGAGTCAGGTGCACTCCGATTCCCGATGCAGAAGGGGCATTGCGGTTCGCTTTACCACACCACCGGCGATCCAGTATTGACTTGCCGGAAGCATTCCAATACCTTGTTGTGAATAGAGTTGACCCTTTGTCATGCGTTCATGGCACAACATTAGATGGAGTACTCTGAAAATGGATCCAACCAGAATGAAGGACTGGCAGATCGCCGAGGCTGCGTCTGCGAACATGAAACCCATTGCCAAACTTGCCGATGAACTGGAGTTGTACAACAGTGAAATCATCCCAATGGGTCATCACATCGGCAAAGTTGATTACGCGCGCGTTCTCAACCGTGTCAAAGAGAACCCATCTGCCAAGTACATTGACGTCACTGCCATCACCCCGACTCCTCTCGGTGAGGGCAAAACGACGACCACGATCGGCTTGATTCAAGGTCTTGGTGTTCTCGGCAAAAAAGTGACCGGCGCAATTCGCCAACCCAGTGGCGGACCTACATTTAACATCAAGGGGTCTGCGGCGGGCGGAGGTCTGAGCCAGTGCGTTCCTCTGAGTCCCCTTTCGTTGGGACTGACAGGCGATATTGACTGCGTTACCAATGCGCATAACCTCTGTATGGTAGCGCTTACTTCACGTCTTCAACACGAAGCCAACTATGATGACGATTTTTTGTCAAAAAGAGGCTTGAGGCGACTGAACATCGATCCGCGTCGTGTTCAGATGAGATGGGCAATTGACTTCTGTGCTCAGAGCCTTCGCAACATCATCATTGGACTTGGCGACAAGATGGACGGTCTGATGATGGCTTCAGGCTTTCAGATATCTGTCTCCAGTGAGATCATGGCCATTCTTGCCATGGCCAACGATCTCAAGGATCTGCGCCAAAGAATGGCACGCATCGTCGTTGCCTATGACACCAAGGGTCAAGAGATCACGACAGCCGATCTCGAGGTGGATGGTGCAATGACCGCCTGGATGCTCAAGGCGATGAATCCAAACCTGATGCAGACTATCGAGGGTCAGCCGATCTTCGTACATGCGGGACCTTTCGCCAATATCGCGGTGGGACAGAGTTCCATCATTGCTGATCGACTTGGATCGAGGCTTGCCGACTATCATGTCACTGAAAGCGGTTTCGGTGCCGACATCGGCTATGAGAAGTTCTGGAACATAAAGTGTCGCGCTTCCGGTTTGACTCCGGATACGGTCGTCATTGTGGCAACGATTCGCGCCCTGAAGATGCACGGTGGCGGTCCCAAAGTCCTTCCTGGCAAGCCCTTGGATCCAGCCTATTCCTGTGAGGATCTGCCCCTTCTGGAAAAGGGATGCCAGAATTTGACTGCTCACATTGAGACCGTCAAGAAGAGTGGCGTCAGGCCCGTCGTCTGCATCAACTCCTTCCATACTGACACCAAGGCAGAGGTTGAGGCGGTCAGGCGCATCGCCGCTGAGCACGGTGCCTATGCGGCTGTGTCCGACCATTGGCTCAAAGGGGGTCAAGGTGCAGCCGAATTGGCAGAAACTGTTGTGACCGCCTGTAACGAGAAGAACCAGTTCCGATTTCTGTATGACGAGGCAACTTCTCTGACGGAGAGAATTCACAGGATAGCGACCGAGATCTACGGTGCAGATGATGTTACTTACACGGAAACAGCCCGGCAGAAAGTGAAAGACATTGAATCCACTTCTGAAAGCAGGAGTCTTGCGACCTGCATGGTCAAAACCCACTTGAGTCTTTCACACGATCCCAATCTCAAGGGGAGACCCAAAGGATGGGTGCTCCCGATTCAGGACATTCTCGTCTACAGGGGAGCAGGGTTTGTGGTTCCGGTTGCCGGCGACATCAAACTGATGCCAGGCACGTCCTCAGATCCGGCTTTTCGCAAGATCGACGTTGACTTGGACACTGGCACGGTAACGGGACTATTCTAGATATTGAACAAGGGAATGTGCTTTGCACCAGCCTTTTGGGCAACGCAGCAGACATCAAAGCGAGGAAAGTGAAGATGACAGCGAAAATCATTGATGGAAAGGCAATAGCCGAACAGATGCGCCTGGAACTGAAGGACGAGATCGCCATCCTCAGAGATAAGGGAATCGTGCCAGGCTTGGGAGTTATCCTTGTCGGCGAAGACCCGGCCTCCGTCTCTTATGTTTCCAGCAAAGAGAAGGCATGCAGAGACATCGGCATCTTCTCAGATGACAATCGCCTTCCAGCGGATACATCTGAACAAGAACTGCTGGCTTTGGTTGACCGCATGAACAAAGATCCAAAGATTCATGGCATTCTTGTTCAGCTCCCTTTGCCGAAGCACATTGACGAGAACAAAGTCCTGCTGGCTATCTCTCCCGAAAAGGATGTGGATGGCTTTCACCCGATCAACGTCGGCAAGATGGTAGTCGGTGAGGATGCGTTTCTGCCTTGCACCCCACACGGCGTGATTCAACTTCTCCTTCGCAGCAAGGTCAAGATATCAGGAGCCCATGTGGTAGTCGTGGGTCGCAGTAACATCGTTGGCAAACCCGTGGCGAATATGCTTGTCCAGAAGAAGGACACAGGCAACGCCACGGTGACCATCTGCCATACCCGAACTCAAGACATCTCCTATTTCACAAAACAGGCAGACATTCTGATCGCGGCCGCTGGAAAGCCCAACATGATCACTGCGGATATGGTCAAAGATGGTGTTGTCGTCATTGACGTCGGTGTCAACCGTGTTGATGACCCAACCGCCAAGAAAGGCTATCGCCTGGTGGGTGATGTGGATTTCGATGCTGTCAAGGAGAAAGCAAGTCTGATCACACCCGTGCCTGGCGGTGTGGGACCCATGACGATCACAATGCTGCTTTACAACACGGTCCGCTCCGCAGTGATTCACTCGGTGCTCTAGCCCGCACGTTGTTGCGTCACAATTCCTAACGAGACCGCCGGTACTCCCTTGCCCTCATCCTGACCTTTTCCCACAGGAGAAGAAG
>JAKQFZ010001099.1 GCA_029558215.1 Candidatus Omnitrophota bacterium | reverse complement strand
CCATCCCGGTCGAGACCGATGCCATGCTCGCCATCCTCAACTTGCCAAAGGAGATGTCCAACAATGGCATCTTCAAGGAGCATCAGGGCCTGGTCATGGAGATGATCAACTCCCTAGTTCTGCAGGAGTACTATGACCGGGCAACTCACGATGACTTGCCCGAAGAGGAGCCGTTCCTGATTTCTTTTCGTTTTGGGTTCTGTTTTCTGATGCTGCACAGTACTTGTGAGTTCCTCAATTTGAAGACCCTAGGCGAGGGAATAGTCAAGACCGTAGGTTTAGACCAGTCCGCGACCGAACTACTCACAGGGAGCGAAATTGACGCCTTCAAAGCCAACCTTGAGCTAAGAGCACTGACCATCCTGCAAGCCTATCTCAATCCTGCCGGTCTGGATCGACTGAATGAACTCAAGCCCAGACAGCCTCGTGCTATCCGGGTAGGAGTGATCTGATGCCTGATCGTGATTTTACTTCTCCTGAGGAACTGATGGTCGAGATCTACCGGGCTATCTATGCCGCCCTGGAGAGCCGGCTGCATCTGATCGGATCGACCATCGATGCTGACTCTCGCAAGGAGATTCTGTCACAGCAGATCTACGACAAGGGTGACTTCTATGGCAATACTGGCTATCTACTCCAAACTACCGATACTGCCATGATCCTGAGAGTTGGCTCGAACGTTCGTCATGAGCCTTACGTTTTGGGCGGCAAAGTGCCTTCCTGGACTCCGATCGCTCCACTGATCGCTTGGGTCGAACGCAAGCACCTGTCTTGGACTGATAAAGAGACGGGTAAAGCTCTGACCGTAGCCGAGATCGCATATCTCATCCGGGGCAAGATCAAACGGGAAGGCATTGCTGCTCGTAATGTGTTTGCTTCAGTCATCGCCAACCGGGAGCAGTGGATCTATCAGCAGTTGAATGATATCGAGGTGAGCCTGTGACCGCACTTGAGAAGTACCAAGCCCAGCGTAGCCGCATCTCTGAAGCTTTGAAACTGGCAGGTGTTGCCGAGACTCTCTACAACAAGGACAATATCCCCAAGAACCTGCCTTGCGCCATCCTGATCCTCGATTCCGAGACTGGCAAGCATCGCACCTCCAGGCAGTATGTGGATACCGATATCGCCTGGACGGTTTACCTGATCGTCAATGCACAGAATGTATCCGATCCAGACTCTGAGCTATATTCATTCAAGGAGA
>JAKQFZ010001087.1 GCA_029558215.1 Candidatus Omnitrophota bacterium | reverse complement strand
AATACTCCAACCTTCACTCCCGGAGCGCCTTATGAGGTAATTGTTGACGATGGAGATGTTTGGTATTCCGACGGAGGCAATTGGGGCTATACAAATGACGGGAATGCAGAGTCTTACAATGGTGACTATCTCTGGAAAAGCACTACGGAAACTGAGACGAACTGGGCTAAGTGGCAACCCTATCTGAATGGCACCAACTATGACGTCTATGTCAGGTACCGCGCTGGCTCAAATCGCGTTACGGACGCTCGTTACACGGTTACATTTGCCGGCGGAGCCACACAGAGCATCGCCGTCGATCAGACTGTCAACGGGGGTGTTTGGGTTTTCATCGGAACATTCCGTTTCGATACTGGAGTGAACGGTTCTGTCGTGCTTAGCAACCAGTCGTCACAGGTCGGCGGAAGAGTTGTTATCGCTGACGCGGTTCGGTTTGTGTTGACACCACCTGTCACAAGAACAATCGACGATGGCGATGCTGGCTTCAGTCTCAACGGGGCTTGGACATATGTCACTAATGGTGGTTTAGAACCAATCAATGGTGACTATTACTATGCTTCGACCGCCTCATCGGAAACCAAGTCGGCCATTTGGAGGCCGGATCTCGTTCAGGACGGATACTACCGCGTCTCCGTCAGGTATAGACAAGGTGCTAACCGTTCGAATCAGGCACCGTATACCGTCTACTACAATGGTGGTTGGCAGACTATCTCTGTCAATCAGCAGGTCAATGGTGGGACATGGTTTGTTCTCGGCACTTGGCACTTCAAGAGTGGGACAAGTGGTTATGTCAAACTTGGCAATGGTCCCGCTCCGACGGGTAAGATCGTTCTGGCGGATGCTGTTCTGTTCGAACCTCAGTAGGAGCTGCGTGCCTTCTGGAGTGTGCTTCTGTCTTTCAGTATCTTGTTTGGGGCTGATCGAGAATCAGCCCCTTGTTCTTAGTAGTTCTGACAAGACTCATCAGTGAGAATGCTTGGTGTCTGCTTTTGTCGGATTCCTGCAATCTCAATGAGATCCAGGAAGTGGAACCTAACTGAGGAGAAAATCAGCAGATCATTGACAGAAGATACCTGTTTGAGAGAATATACAAAAGTTCTTACAGACGGTATCTGTTTGGCAAAGGCAGAGGCAATACCGAGTAGTTAAACATTTTTCAGAAAGGGGTGATCTGAGTGAAGAAGAACTTGGTCGTTCTGATTATCCTGCTGATTGTGCTTGTAGGTGCTATTTACTACTGCTACGGTCAGTATCGCAAACTGAATCCCCGACCTATGAGACCTGAACCCGGGATGCAGTCGGAGATGGTACCCGGGATGCAGCCGCCCGCGGAACAGCCCGGTAACTAGTCAGGCTGTCTGCACTGCGCATTTGCTTGGCAGAATGCTGGCGCCGAATGCTGACACAGGAGATCCATCTGGTTCGCCTGTTCTGTATTCGGCGTCTTCATTTGAGCGAGATGGCATTCTAGATACAGCCAAACTCCAATGGGAATCCTCCTGTTCAGGATTCC
>JAKQFZ010001078.1 GCA_029558215.1 Candidatus Omnitrophota bacterium | reverse complement strand
AAGGGCGGTTCAATCCAAACACTGGCGAGGTTGCTGGCACAGGGAGAATCCGTGTCAGACTACCAATTCAATGGTACAACAAACTGATAGGGGAATTGCGGAAGAATGAGTGGCGGGGCGGACAGAATGCCCCTGTGCTTGGGGCTGTACTCGAAAAGTGATCCTGAGTGCGATGGTGACAGCCGGGCGACAGACAAGGTTGCCCGGCTGAAATGCGCTTGGTCACCCTATTGTTCTGCCTTCAGCACTTACTGCGAGGAAAGCGGTGAGAAAAGGGAAGAACACATTGAGACAATAGACAACGGTGATGGAGCATACAGCAGATCGATCCACGTTGACCACAGGACATTCCTGCTATTTCTGAAAGACCTGAGAGCCACTATCCAAAAAGCACAAGGCGATGCGCAGGAGGCATCCGGACAGGCAACCCAGGCCGAGGGCCAAGCTGAAGGTTCCGAGCAGCAGGAGGGCACAAGGAGCAAGCGGAGGAAGCGCAAGGCAAGGCGTTGGCGACGCAAGAGTCAGGCTGTGGCGGCCAGAAAGCAGGAAGCCTTGGCGCTCATGGTCCACTTCCTGCAACAGTTGGGCAGAGTTTTCCCTGGAAGGCTTCCGGCAGTCGGATATGCTCCAAGGCCAGGCCAATTCTTTTGGGTGGACAGACGCAAGTCATCAGGCTATGTGGCCGTGTATTGCGCTCCAAGGGGCGGGCGGAGGATACCAGTTGCAAACATGCGTCCTGAGTTGTTGAGCAGAACATTGATGGTGGACCTCCCGTGGTTGCAAGATGAGTTCATTGAGCACATGTCCAAACATGATCGAAGCAGATACACACCATCCAATTTGACCTATCCAACCAGCTTCAAATCGAGATTGACCAGCATGGAGTTGGGAGGGCTGACTTGGTTGGCTGAACAGTTGAAGAGGATGTGCGAAAAGGGCGCATTCCAAATGCCGGAGGTGAAGCTGTGAAGGTTGTCATCCTCGGCGGAGGAATCTCAGGCCTCATTGCCCATCATGCCTTCCAACAGCACAGGGGAACGGCTCCGGCTGAAATGGTCATTGTTGAGCCTGGGCAGCTGGGAGGTGAGTTCATCTCAGGCGGGTTGAAGTACATCCACAGGACAGATGGCATGGTCAGAATGGTCAGCAGAATGGGATTGCCATTTTCATCCTACCGCCTGAATGGAGGCATCTTGCTCCGGGGAAGCGTTCTGCCGTATCCACAAGCACTCAACAAGATGCCAGCGGAGGAAGC
>JAKQFZ010001068.1 GCA_029558215.1 Candidatus Omnitrophota bacterium | reverse complement strand
GGGAAGCGACTGCGCCAGTTCCGTGTCCTCGGGAAGAACAAGCGCATCATCAAGAGCGGGAATATCGGCAACAGGTTCCCGCCCTGGGGCTCCCGCCTTGGTCTTGAGAGGGGGAGACGACACCGAGCCACCAGTCTGCTTCGGAGTCTCGGGTTGCCTGGGTGGCTCGGAAGATGGGGACTCCTCACTGAATATGTCAAGACCAACGGTGCTGAAGTCACCCTGGCTCTTTTCCTTCTCCTTGTCTTTGGTCTTCTTTCGGAAAAGCACCTGTTAGTGTGTTCCTCGCATTTCTTCGTTCTCAGCCAACAAGCACCCTCCGGCGGGCAGACGATGCCAATTCCAACGGGCGCTTGCTTCTGGCGAAAGACAGACTTCCCGCATTTCTGTCTGCTCGAAAGACCTCAAGTCAAAATCGCCTGGCGCATTTCGTCCGCGTTGTGGGATTTGTGGATGCAGTCTTCCGCGGTGATCAGTTTCTGGTTGTAAAGACCGAGAAGAAACTGATCCATGGTCACCATTCCCAACTTCTGTCCAGTCTGGATACTAGAGATGATTCGGTTGGTCTTGCGTTCACGAATCAGGTTGGCGATAGCGGGAGTCATGATCATGATCTCGTAAGCGGCCAAGCGTCCCTTGCCACTGGCATGACCCAGAAGCTGCTGGGAGATGACTGCAACCAAAGTAACGGACAACTGCATCCGAATCTGTTCCTGCTGAGTGACAGGAAACGCATCCACAATTCGGTTGATTGTCTGCGCGGCGCTGTTGGTATGAAGCGTGGCGAAGACCAAGTGACCTGTTTCGGCAGCCGTAATCGCGGCTTCCATGGTTTCCAAGTCTCTCATCTCACCCACAAGGATGACGTCCGGATCCTGCCGAAGTGCGTGTCGAAGAGCCCGGGCGAAAGACGGAGTGTCCACGTGCAATTCAATGTGAGTCACGATGGATCGCTTGTGCGGATGAAAGTACTCGATGGGGTCTTCGATAGTGATGATGTGGCAGTCGCGATTGGCATTGATATAGTCAATCATCGTTGCCAGGGATGTGGTCTTTCCTGAACCGGTCGGGCCGACAATCAGCACCAGTCCCCTGGGACGATGAAGAACATCAATGATGGCGTTTCTGGGTAGCCGAAGGGCCTCAAAGGGGAGAATGCGGTGCGGAATCAGACGGAGAACGATTCCGACGTTGCCCATCGTTCGAAAGATGGACACTCGAAAACGCGCCAGGTTTTCGAAGGTGTACCCGAAGTCGGAACTCCCTGTTTCCGCGATGGCTTCCCGATGTCGATCAGGGGCAATGCTCTCCATCAACGACTGGGTTTCCTCCGCCGTGAGTGGCTCTGTCCCGAGATTCTCGAGTCGGCCGTCAATGCGGATCGTCGGGGGACGCCCAACCCGAAGATGCAGATCGGACGCATTGCGGTCTACGACCATCTTGAGAAGGTCATTGATATCTAACACAGCGAATCATCCTCCGCTCGGCGGGCTCCATCCCCATCTGGGGACGTTTCGCCTACTTCGTGCCCGTGATTCGGGCAACTTCCGTCAGTGTCGTCTCTCCGCGAAAGGCCTTAATGACACCATCTTCACGCAGAAGCGACATGCCCTGTTCCCGTGCCTTATCCCGAATCTCTTCGGCGGGACGATGTTCGAGAATCAAGTTCTGAAGTTCCTCAGACATGATCATGATCTCAAAAATCGCCGTTCGCCCTTTGTATCCGGAGTAATTGCAGTTGTCGCACCCTCTTCCCTGATAGAGCAAGGCATCTTCGTACTGCGCCGGATCCAAACCGAAATCCTCCAGCACCAGAGGATCGGGTTTGTATGAGTACTTGCATTCCTTGCATATCTTTCGCACAAGACGCTGCGCAAGCACCGCCTGCACGGATGAGGCAATCAAGAAAGGTTTGACTCCCATCTCCGTCAAACGGGTGGCCGCGGATGGAGCATCGTTGGTGTGCAGCGTCGAGAAAACCAAATGCCCCGTCAAAGCGGCTCGAATAGCAATCTCCGCCGTCTCCTGGTCACGAATCTCTCCAACCAGGATTACGTTGGGCGCCTGTCGAAGAATAGTACGCAAGCTGAGCGCAAACGTCAAACCAATATCGTCATTGATCTGGACTTGATTGATCCCCTCAATACGATACTCGACGGGGTTCTCAACAGTGATGATTTTGCGGTCAACCGTGTTGATCGTATTGAGCGCAGCATAGAGTGTCGTGGTCTTTCCACTTCCCGTCGGTCCAGTGATGAGGATAATCCCGTTGGGCTTGAGAATGAGCTTCTGGAAGATGTCCTGCTGTTCCTGCGCGAATCCAACCTGCTCCAAACCGAGCAAAACCGCCCCTTTGTCCAGAATACGAAGAACCACGGATTCCCCGAACAAGCCGGGCAATGCATTGACTCGAAAGTCTATCGCCCGTTCATCAACCTTGGTCTGAATTCGACCGTCCTGGGGGATGCGCTTCTCGGCAAGATCCATTCCCGCCAGAAGTTTGAGGCGAGAAAGAATTGCGGCCTGAAGTCTTTTCGGGGGTGCCTCGAACTCCTGACACACACCGTCAATTCGGAATCGCACCCGGAATATCTTCTCAAAAGGCTCAAAATGTATGTCGCTGGCTCTGGCACGAATCGCCTGTTCAAGAATCTTGTCCACAAGACGAATAATTGGAGAGTCATCCTGCTCCAGTTTGCTCTCGTCAATGGAAGCCGCGAGAGACTGAATGCTCTCATCTTTCATCTCTTCCGAGATGCGGACAATGTCCTCACTCTGAGTGATGTTTCGGAACATCTCCTCAAGACGCGCTTCGTCGCCTGTGTAGAAACGTTCGAGCGCACGCTCGATGGATTCCCGTTCGGCAAGCAGGAACTCAACGCGACACTGCAGTTCTCCCAAAAGCACCGTCAGCAGATCCATCGTCTCAACATCAAAGGGGTCTGAGATCGCCACCTGAACGGTGTTACCATTGCGCGCGATCGGAATCGCACTGTACTTGGCTGCCTGGTCTTTACTGATCAGCTCAATGACTTCTTTCTCCGGACGGCATTCCGAAAGATGAGCCACCTTCATGCCCACGCTTTCTGCAACCGCTTGAAGAATGTCTGCTGGCTCAACAATGCCCATCTGGACGAGGCCTTCCTCGAAGGCCACGCCCTTTTCCTGCGCATACTGTTCCGCTGCAACGATTCTCTCCCGCGAAACCAGACCCGCTTCTTCAAGCGCGTTTCGCAGGATCCGCTCGTTTTTGTGATCCACCTTCGTCCTCCGTATGCTCTGGCTGGCACTCACAGCACGACAGGCAACCGACCGAT
>JAKQFZ010001256.1 GCA_029558215.1 Candidatus Omnitrophota bacterium | reverse complement strand
TCCAGCATTTCCACAGACTGAACCATCTCCCAGAGAAGAAAGTCCTTGTACGACCGATGACAGACGAGAGTAAGGCTTTTAGTCTTATTACCGGTCAGCCAACACGGAGTGGAGCATCCAACCGGCCACAGCGTCTGGGCGAAATGGAAATCTGGGGTCTTGCGGCATATGAAGCAGATAAGATTCTCTCATCCTTTCTGACAATTCGTTCCGATCCATCTCCTACGGCTCGATGTGAGGCTTACGGACAGCCCTTCAGGGTGATAGCAGACCATCTTTTTGCATTAGGTATACTTCTTGAGATGGATGAGACTGGCAGATACAAGTACTCCTTCATCACAGACGAGATGATCAGAGAGAAATGTAAGGGCAGAGAGATCTCTTCAAACAAGACATGGAAACGTGGAGTTCGAGGGACATTCTGCTGCCGGAAATGTAGCTCCCAAGTTCCATTTGAGGAAATTCTCGCCACAGGGGAAAGGCAGCGTTCCAGAGACCCATACCTGACCGTCAGTGACCTGTTCGCGCATTGTGGATATAGGATTCATAGATACGGTGATACTGAAGCCGGCGACATGGCCATTGTTGATGAAGGCAGCCCGAAAACAGCAAGGATCTTTCTCAAGAATGGAACAGAAGAGACAGTGACTGAGATTGCTGCGGAGAGACACAGGCGGATTGTCAAAGTCTCTTTTGCCTTTCAAAACAGCAAATACACTGCACGCAAGCAGATCAGCGCAGACAAGGCTTTCTTCATCTCAGAAATAGGTGAACTTGAAATCCGCTGTTCCAAGCATCTTGACAAGCCTCTTACTATACTCGGATGCAAGCCAGACATAGTTCCTGTCCCAGGAGGTCTTGCAGATCCAGCTTTCTTTGGGGAACCGGATCCGGGAAATGCAGAGTCCTCCCGTTGGGCGTTTATCAGGCTGCCCGATGGAGTCAGGGTTCGCGCTGGATTCCCTGGTTCATCGATGCAGTCGTGGTCGGCATCATATCCAAGTCAAGAACCCTTGATCTCGATGATCCCGGTCTTGCCCCTACGATACCGTTTTCCCTTTCCGCATGTCAGTCTGGACGGTTCCATTCATCTCGAAGAGACGCTACACGGACTGTACCAGGAAGTTCTCGATCTGTTACTTAAGGAAGGCGTTGCCGCCGAAGAGATTCAGAGCGCTTCGAGATGTATCTTTGCACATATCGGAAGACGTCTCTTCGGAAAGAACGGTCTCTTGCGAAAGAACGGTCTTGGGAGAAGAGTGGACGGCTCAGCGCGTATGGTCATCGCTCCTGATCCAACGCTGAACTGGGATGAGTGTGGCATACCTTCCATGGTCATGTTGTCACTACTCTTGCACCGCCTTGAGGATAGCGCCGTTCCAGAAATGGTAGCTCATGCTAGACTCGATGGTGCGAGTCTGCCGGAAGCAGACGATGTGCTCTGTGCACTGAAGATGCTTCGTCTGGGACGCGTGTCAGACTTCTGCAGAGTCAACGCAGGAAATCTTGATGGCTACCACCTGTTCGCCAAGCGACTTCTGTCTCAGAACTCCCATGTTCGTCTCCTTCTGAATCGGCAGCCAACTCTCCACAGGTACAACATTCAGTCTTTCAAACCCGTCCTAGTATCACCACAAAGTGGACTTGCCTTGCGACTGAACCCACTCGTCTGTGGCGCGTTCAACGCAGACTTTGATGGAGATACGATGTCTGTTTACTTGATGAACAGTCAGAGTGAGTCGTCTGAAGCTGATTCGCTTCTCTCTCCCACTTCGGGAAGAAACCTGATCTCTCTGGCTAACGGTGTATCCGTAGCCACATTTGAACAGGACTTGGCTCTTGGCATGTATCTGGTGTCCCAAAGTCCTGACAGACGGCAGAGTTTCCTGAATTCCGGCTTTCCCTTCTGTGATGAGTGTAGAAGTCTTCTTGACGCTGAGCATTGGGACAAGCGGCTGTTTGACCAGTTTCTCACACACACCTGTCTGAGTCACGCAGACGTCTTGGCACAATATCTTTCTGATTGGAGCCGTTTCGCTCTAGATGAGGTGACAAGAGCGGGAATAAGTTTTGGATTCCTTGAGTTGGACACCGTCCCGTCCGATATGCCAGATACTCAAGGGTATGATGTCAAAGAGATCAACGCCATTCTCGATCAGAAGACACTTGAATCTCTGAAGAAGATTCAGTCATCTGCTCCTGCCTATGGTTTTGCCGTTCTCGCGGTTAGCGGCGTGCGTGGCGCAGGGCAAGCAAGACAGAGCGTCACGGCGAGAGGCTATCTCAGCCCTGGGTTTGTTGGAGTTGGTTCAGGATATAGGGCAGAGCAGTTCTTTTTCGGGAGACCCCTTATATCTGGGATGAAGCGGGAAGAAGCCTTTTATGCCTCCATGAACGCACGCAGTACAACCGGTGACAAGAAACTCGTGACACGTCAGGCAGGAGGATTGATGAGACGACTGGTTCTCGCTTGTTGGGAATGGGTGGTCAGAGCATCTATGAAAGATGACAATGGCAACTGCCGATACGAATGCGAATCGCCCATCCGAACGCCTGCTCAATGCCAATGGGGCAGACACCAAGTTATCTGTCCGACTTGTTACCTGTGTGGCGATGCGTCACTACCGGGATACGAGGACTTGGACGGGTTTCCCGCTGGACTCATCGCAGCACAGTCCTTCGGTGAGAGAGGAACACAACTGGCGATGCGTTCATACCACACCGGACAACGTGATGTCTCAATAGGAGGGATTCGCACCGCTCTTGGAGATCCGGAATACTTTATGAAGATGACACAGTCCGACAATTTTGTCAGGACACTTGCTGGAACAGTAACCTACAGGGATGTCCATCGCCGACATTTGTACCTGATATGGAGAGTCATTCACGAGAGCGGAGACAAAAAGTTGTCACGCGTGTTTCTTGAGAAGCGAGGTATTCTGTCTGGACTGGTTGCCGATGACCAGTGGGATTTCATCCTTAGTCGCATAGGCAACGATTGGGAGTCTGACGACTCCGCATTGAGTCGCATCATCAGAAGTGTTTGGATTCCATAGAGGTGAGAATAGCTATGAAACTCGGTCTGAAAACACGTGTATATGCGGGGATGAATCTAAGGCAGAGTCAGTCGGCGTTTCTGGCAGTATGCACACAGATAATCCAGAAAGTCTCCCCCAGTCAAGTTGCATTGCGACTCGGTCTCTTGCCGGTTGATGACGAAGATTCTGATCGCACTGAAAGCGATGATTTTATCCTGGAAGATAGAGATGACGATGAACAAGATTCGGAGGACACCGACTACGGCGAGATCTCGACGGCTACTCTTTGCACTCCCCGGTCACCATCTGCTGTCCTTGATCTGAATGATATCTACGCCATTCGTGTGTTAGTGACCAACGGTCGCTACAAATGTATTTTTCCAGAGCCTGATTGGATGAAGGGACTGACAGATGGACCCTACGAATCCGGTGCGACTCAGATCCGTGAGCTTCTCCGGGGAATTGCACGATGGTTTCAAGAGCATAGACAGACATTTCTTGAAAAGACGATTCCAGAGAACTTTGTCGGACAGGAGGGGGTACGCAACTTTGATCGGGATGATCCGCTTGTCACGCATAGAGGTTTTCTTTCAGCGATAGGGGTCAAAGATGACGATCTGGACTCCATGGCAAGCGCGTTGAGTCGTTTGCTCCCTCATATATGGTTTGTTTGGGA
>JAKQFZ010001038.1 GCA_029558215.1 Candidatus Omnitrophota bacterium | reverse complement strand
TGCCGAACTGATCGTAGATGTCCATCAGCCCCAAAGCACCCTTCACACCGAGAACTGCAAAATACGATCCTGAGTCCGAAAGACCTATCGCAGGCACAGGAATCAACGCCCACTTCGCCCTATCAACCAAGACCACCTGGGCTCTCAGACCAGACTGCAAACACGCGGCGACCATATCCCGAATGGATGTCCCTGACTCGTCCGTCCGCGCTCGTTCCACGATTGTCTGAAGTCGCTCCCGAACCTCAAAAACCTCGAGTATCCGCTGTAGTGCGAATGGACCGCAAATCCCATAGCGTTCGAATGTCAGTCTGTCGAGCATGGCATCCTGATTGGCCTCCGGCACAACCCGGAACATCTTTGCGATCCATTCGTCCGCCTCGTCAGATTCACGTGTCCCGGGTGACAGTACAGCGAGATCCCGAAACAGCAAACCCGCCGTTCTGTACTCACCCAAACGATACTGCTCTTTGGCCAACTCAAGTCTCGCTCGCGCAGCCATCTCACCGTCCGTGTGCCGAAGCAGCAGTTCGGTATATGCCCTGGATGCCCCGGCGTGGTCTCCCGCGGCCGAGCGCCTCGTTCCCCAATCCAGGTACACTGTCTGCACCGTTTCCAAAGCGCGAGGCAACTCAGTCTTGAAAACCTGACTCGGCTCATACCTATCCAAGAGTGCCTCGAGTAATTCCGCTGCCCTATCGTAGCATCCGAGAGCTATCCATGCCTTTGCCATGAAGAAGTGCGTTGCCGCTGCCTGTCGAGTCTGACCTGTCTCCTCGGGTTTGCATGAAAGGAAATACTCACCCTGTTGCAGGGCGTCTTCATACCGTCCCAAATCAACGAGGTTTTCAACGATCAGGATCGTCGCCAGACCTCTGACGTCAGGATGTGCCTCGGGGTAGTCGCTCAACACTGCTTCGGCTTCTGCAAGCGCCTGTTCGTAGGTTCGCCGTCCCACAAACGCCAACTCTCGTACCACCGACGCTTTTCGCACCTTCGCCAGCGATGCCAGAAAACTATCTTCCGGGTGTTCCAGAATCAGCCGGTCGAAATCCAGGAGAAGCCTTTCCTTCAAATCGGGGTCCTTCTCCATCTCGCTGATGCGCCAATTGATATTATTGACCCTTATCTTGACGTCTGCCGCCTTGAAGTGATCGGGATACTCCTGGAGAAAATCCTCGTACACATCCAAGGCATCTTCGTACAGTTTCTGTTTCCAGTACAATGCTCCGACAGAAGCCAGAGCCTCTCCCGCCTGTTGACTAGTCGGATACTGGTTCCTTGTGCGCTCCAATTCCCGAAAAGCGTTGTCGTAGTCACCCTCGTAAAAATACGTCAGTGCTAGATGATACTGCGCCTCCGGTGCTTTGACATGCTCAGAGAACTCACATAGAAAGTCCTCGAACAACTCCCTCGCCTGCTCCCAATCCTCGGCATCCCAGGCCACCTGCGCCTCACTGAGTACCTGCTCCGCGTCAACAACGGCTACGCTTCTGCGCACCCCCAAAAGCAGCACCACAGACACCAGAAACAACAAACACCCAGCAACTGCAACTCGCCGATTCATCATCAAGACCACCACGTTGAACCACTGTTGTATTTCTCGGCTGATTCAACAGCCGGCAAAACCCATTCGAAGATTTGGCGACCCCACTGGCAACCCACAAACAGCAATCCTGCAAACGCAAGCAGATCTGACAAAACCTGCCAGAAGTTGAACAAGAAGACGGTTCGAAAGAGGAGTATCAGACAGACAGACAGACAGACAGACAGACAGACAGAGCAAGAGCCTTGCCAACTTGCTCAGAAACAGCAAGAATAAATCGGCAGGTCAAAAGATTTCCAGAAGTCCACGTCGTCTCCACGCTGCGTCTCTCCTTTGCGTGTCGTCAGCAAAACAAGTTTCCCAAAAGTCCAAAGAAAAGTGTATAAACCCATACTCCA
>JAKQFZ010001020.1 GCA_029558215.1 Candidatus Omnitrophota bacterium | reverse complement strand
TCGGAGTGTTCGTCGGTGTGCTCGGCACCGTGGTATTTGTGGGCGTAGCGGTGTTTTCCAGTGGCGGACCTGTGCGAATCAGACGGATGTAGTCCACCTGAATCGTAGCACCAGAAGCGTTGGTCGGGTCAAATCGGAACTGCTTAATACCGCCTGTCCAGTTTGCATCCAAGCGCGTGTCAATCTGATAGACCACAAAGTTACTGTTACTCGTGATGCTGAACTGGAACCGCTTTGTGGATGAAAACACGGAATCCCCTGTGCCTAGATAGAACAACTCTGCGAGGGAACCCGCGGTCGCCTTCAAGCGAATCTCAATGATCTCCCACTCGCTGGCCTGGTACCCAAGGTTGTTGGCCGAAATGAAGCGGGGATCAGTGTTGGAACTGGTTCCCTGAAGAACTCCACCTGTCACCGCGGCAGAGGATACGTTGACTGTTGTCCAACCCTCGAAATCGCCATTGGTGTTGAACTCCCAGCCGATTTGCCCAGGCGTATTAGTCGCTGTTGCTGTTGGTGTGTTGGTCGGAGTGTTGGTCGCCGTCCCAGGCACCGATGTGTTCGTCGGTGTCGAGGTCTCCTCCACTTGCGGACCGGTGCGAACGAGACGGAAGTAATCTACCTGAATCGTCGCCCCAGAAGCATTTGTTGGATCAAATCGGAACTGCTCGATTTCATCTACCCAGTTCTCTTCCAGGCGTGTGTCGATTTGGTAGACGACATACTCGCTATTGCTTGTGATGGGAACTTGGAAGCGTTTGGTTGATGAGAAGACCGCATCACCTGTCGTGCGATAGAACAGGTCAATGACACTGCCTGCAGTGGCTTTCATGCGGATCTCTATCATCTCCCACTCGCTGGCCTGGTACCCAAGGTTGTTGGCCGAAATGAAGCGGGGATCGGTGTTGGAACTGGTTCCCTGCAAATTGCCACCTGTCACTGTCGCGGAAGAGACGTTGAGCGTTGTCCAACCTTCGAAATCACCGTTGGTATTGAACTCCCATCCAATCTGTCCTGGGGTGTTGGTTGCTGTTGCGGTGAATGTTGCCGTTGGAGTACGGGTCGGTGTGCTTGTGCTGGGACCCGTGGGGGTCTGAGTTGGAGTATTGGTCGCCGTGGCGGGTCTTGGGGTCTGAGTCGGCGAGTTGGTCGGCGTGGCAGTTGGAATAGTCGTAATCAGACGAAAGTAGTCCACTTCCACAACCGCACCGGACGCATTGGTCGGATCAAACCGGAGCTGGTGAATGGGGCCCGTCCAAGTGCCCACAGTTCTCATATCAAGGGCGTAAGTCACATATTCTGAATTGCTGAGGATGGAGAAAGCGATCTTCTTCGTAGATGAGTAGACCGAGTCTGTCGGGGAGCGGAAGAAAATCTCGCATCCCGTACCCGCCGTTGCCTTCAGTCGAATCTCGATGAAGGGATAATTGGCAGCATCAATCCCCAACGACGCTGGCGAGAAAAGACGCGGATCGGTGCCCGTCGTCGTGGCCAGGAAACGTCCCTGTGTAACGAAGACATTGGTCATCTGAGCTGTCGAATACGTCCAGCCCTCAAAATCCCCGTCTCCGTTGAATTCCCAAGTGACGTCTGCCGGAACAGAACTGATCTCCTGTGCCCCTGAAGACACAGCCCCCGCGAAAAGCAGAAGGAAAGCCACAAATAACTGACCCATGAGACGGATTCCCCGCTCACGGCTTGACACTGAAAGACCGAAAAACTC
Organism: Candidatus Omnitrophota bacterium; assembly: GCA_029558215.1. Classification (GTDB taxonomy): domain Bacteria; phylum Hinthialibacterota; class Hinthialibacteria; order JAKQFZ01; family JAKQFZ01; genus JAKQFZ01. The sequence continues at coordinate 863 of JAKQFZ010001020.1, read as the reverse complement.
TCTCATCATCATATGCCTCCCGTTATCGTTATTCTTCTCTAATCCCAAGGCCCTGACCGCAGAACGGCCTCCTGCACTATTTCAGTCTCACCCAACATAAAGACTCAAGGGAAGTTGTCCACTTGAGATTGAAACCATTCTTTTGTGGAAGCTGATTGATGCTCAAAGGTCTCCTCTATCTCAATGCCTTTTCAGGTATCCCTTCAATAAGCCAAGCGCCAAGCCACCGGCCACTCCGACCGGCAGCATTGGCGCCCGTTTGCATATCATTCTGAATAACTTATATCCCTGTCTGCCTCAGATGTCAAATGTTTTTTTTCGCTTCCCTGACAATTGTGTGTGATAGGATGCACCGCGGTAGACTTTCATGGTCAGGTTTGCCATGAGGATTGCGCCACAAAAATTGCCTTTCAGCAAGTAAGGACTGCAAAGGGAAATGACAGTTCGCGCGGTATTTCTTGGTCTGCTTGGATCGATTGCGGTCTGCGGCTTCACCTATTTCAACGATGCAGTCATCTACCAGACGCTCCTGGTGGGCAACCACATGCCGTTCTCCGTCTACGGAGCACTGATCTTCTTTCTGCTTTTCATTCGGCCACTGCTGGAGCGAACCTGGAAGAAGTGGGCACTGTCCGGCAGCGAGTTAGCCGTCATCCTCGCACTGGTGCTTGCGTCCTGCTGCATTCCCAGCTCAGGATTCATGCGAACGCTGACTCCCACTCTGATGCTTCCTCATCAGTATGTGAAGACAACACCAGGATGGAAGAATCAGCAGATCGTCTCGCTCACACCCAAGAGAATGCTCGCGGACATCTCCAACGATGAAAGCACCGTACTCAATGGCTTCGTTCAAGGTCTCGGTG
>JAKQFZ010000970.1 GCA_029558215.1 Candidatus Omnitrophota bacterium | reverse complement strand
TGGAGTGTTCGATAGCGCCGCTCTGAATCACGAAGCATTTGCTCGGTACGTTTGCGCTCGTCTATTTCGAACTGAAGATCTTCGTTGGTTTTCTGAAGTCTCTCTGTTCTCTCCTGAACACGTTGTTCCAGTTCGGCATGGGACTCCCGAAGCTGTTCCTCACTCTTCTTCAGTGAACACAGGGCGCCCAGTGCCGACGCATACAACTGGAGCAGTTCATTGTCATGATCCGAGATCGGAGTACGACCCAAAAGATTATCATGGCAGATGCAGCCGATAACTTTTCGACCATCCGAGATGCAGGCCACAGAGTAGTCCCCGTGTCCGACAACGGCCCCTGTGTGATCACGAAGGTCTGAATCCTCTTCCATCAGAAAACGAATCTGGCCGGAGAGCATCCTGCTCATAGATGTTCCGGAAAGAATTGCAGTCTCCTGATCGCGCTCGTCACGAATACATCCCGTTTCATCTATACCGAAAGATCCTCGTACGCTTCTGCGCTCCTGGTCGAAAAACCAGAGCCCCAGTCGATCGAACTTTAGCCTTTCTCGACCCAATTCGACGGCACGCCGACACAAGACATCAAACGAACCGGCAGTACTCAATTGGTTGGTCACTTCGAGTAGCGTGGACAACTGTTTTGAGAACAGACTTTGACTGGCATGGCTCTTGCGAATTTCCTGATTTAGCAACGCCGCAACCAACGCAGGGCCCACCTGCTGTCCGACAGCAAACAGCAGATCCTCATCGCTCTCGGTGTAAGCGTTTGGAGTGTAACTTTGCACAGAAAGCAATCCCAGCAAACGGTCTTCAGCAATCATCGGGCAAACCAAAAGGGACAACGACAATCGTTCGGTGTCGCCAAAGGCCACAAATCCTTTTTCAGGACTCTGAGGTGAATCCCGAAGCAGCCTGAGCGTTCTCCTTTGCTCCACTGCGGTCGCCAGAATTCCGGTCAACGGAGAGGAATCGGAAGCATTAGGAACGATCTGGAATGTGCCACCTATGGTGTCGCCCTTACAGACATCAACAAGTTCCCCTGATTCCGAATCGTATCGAAGAACAAAAAAGGCGTCACAGGCAAAGGTCGCTCGAAGCGTCTTAGCCAAATCCTCACACAGCTGCGTGGGAGTGGATGCCTTGGTTGTGATGCCCGCAACGGCAGCCAAAGTGCTGATCAGTCTTTCTCGATCATCCCTCGTTCCTTGAACAGATTCTTGCTGTGGTAGGAGAGTGATGTTGGATTCTCCGGAGACCTGCTCTGTAACATCTGTGATTGGCGCTTTCATCTCCACTTCAAAACGGGGACTGCGCGATCCAGAGAGCCGCTTGGCAACAGCCTCTGCCTGTTGGTTTGGTTGGGAGACCAAAACCACCTTGATCGGGTTCTTCTTCATTACCTTATTCTGGAAAGCCTTGTGTCAAGGCAGTCACCTGATTTGAATCTTCCGTCCCCAACACGCTCACACCTGATACGCTCCTCGAGAACGTGGTTTGTCCCGTCATCTCAGTCTTTCTTGTTGAGTGCAGTGTTCTCACTGCGCGACTCGAAACCCAACATCAGAGTACCGGCCGGCCGGATCCTTGTAGAATCGGGTCGCACAGCGCAACAGGGACTGGTGCCAGTTGTTGTAACTGCCGCCGCGAATGACTTTGGTGGTGCCTGTCAGAGGCCCTTGTGGGTTGCTCCAACCGCCCGTGGGAGTCTGGCTGTAATAAGTGGGATCGTACCAGTCACTACACCATTCCCAGACGTTTCCACACATATTATACGCTCCCGCAGGACTTGCTCCACTGGAAAAAGCATTCACAGGACAGGCATAGTTGTAACCGTCCGTTGACCCAAATGTGTTGGCGTAGTTGTCAGCCCACGAAAACCCCCAAGGATAGACTCGTGCTTGTTGACCGGCATCCACCCAGCGGGATGCTCTCTCCCATTCCGCTTCGGTTGGCAGGCGTTTTCCCTGCCATTCGCAATATGCCTTCGCATCGTACCAGGTGACGTAAACGATGGGATAGTTGCTCTGCCCTGAGGCGGGAATATACAGATAAGCTCCTGGGACTCCGGTGCGAAGCAGACCACAGGTGACCGTATCAGCCATCAAATCATGGTAGTTGCTGTCTTTGCCACCTGAGTTCAGGAAAAGGGCATATTCAGCAATGCTCACTTCGTATTGGCCAATAGAAGTCGTCCCAAGACTGACCCAATGCCTGGGAAACTCTTCGCTGCTGTCCTGACCAAAGGTGGCATCGTCCCCCACACCCGAATTGCCCATCCAGAATCCTCTCAAGGTTGCTGTAGGTGTTGGCGAGTTGATTCGGGTCGGTGTTCTAGTGACGGTGGTTGTTGGTGTCTGAGTCGCTGTCGGGGTGGGAGTCAACGTGACTGTCGGTGTTGGTGTGTTTGTGTCGGTTGGTGTTTGAGACACCGTGGGAGTAGGTGTCTCTGTATTCGTGTTGGTCGGAGTCTGAGTTTCCGTTTGCAGAGGCGAGGGCGTATCGGTTGGGGTTTCTGAAACGAAGGCTGTTGGGGTTGCCGTAGGCTGGATGCCTTGGTGCCAATTGCCCATGAGGATCATCAGGTCTGTTTCATCCACATATCCATCTTCATTCAGATCGCCGATCGGATGATCCTGCGCCGAAGCGCTAGGAACGGTGGTTCCGCTGAGGCAAACCATGAGCACTAGGACTGCAACGCGCACGATGCTCCTCCTTCTCGGCTTCGCAGAGACTCGGCTTGGCCGAAATCCACCTGCTAATCCTTCTCCAGTCGCACTTCCACCAGACCCTTATCTGTATGCACGTTTCTCACACTGGTTCTATAGCCTTCTTTTGAGGCAGTGACAAAAGTTTCTCCCTTGGGAAGTCCCTCAAAACGCACCATGCCCGCAACCGAATCACTCAGGAGCGACTCGACCCCTCCAAGTCCGACCAGGACATTGCCTTGTGGCTGACCTGTCTTTTCATCCACAACCCGAATCTCCAAAGCGTATACACCTTCTGTCGGCGCTTCATGGTAGCCAGCAATGCCTCGGTACAGCACATAAGCCTCTCGAAGACACAGAAACCGTCCGTCAGAATCCACCTTCATTGACGGATGATCCAGCGTATGGAAGATGAAAGCAACAGCAGGCCCCTTGGTATCCTTGATTTCCTTGTCTTCACTGTCCCGAATAGAACCTGCATCCAGTCCGAGATATTGGGACGCCTCGGCGATGATGGGCGAGGCAAAATCCGAGATAATCGTGCTTCCCGGATACCGCAACGTCGCAAGGGAAGGCCTGGAACCGGTCATGGGTTCATGTTCGATGCGGATGTATCGGGCCGAAGGCCACTGATTGGCAATCTGGAGACGTTGATCCACAGACAGACTTGCATCATCGGATCGAGTCACTCGCACCTGTGCGCCTGCATTCTGGAGCAACTGCATCAGGGCGATTGCCACCAGGCGATTGCATTCTGAAGCACGGTGGTCTCCCGCTACAGAACCTGTTTCCTCTCCTCCATAGCGGGGATCCAACACAAAAGACTTTCCGGCAAGGACACCACCCGCAGCAGGAACCAGTGAGGCCTGTTTCCAAACAACAGCAGACGAATCCTCGATGTTGGCAATCACCACGCCAAAGCGGCCTGGAACGCTTGCCATCAGTGGCTGGCCAGCCTGAAGTCCCGACACCGCGAACCGACCGTCGCGGGTGACAGAATGCCGGGTTCCTTCCAGCCACCCGACCTGTCCTTGCTCCACGGGAGCGCCCGTCAGAGCATCCAGGAGCACTCCGAACGCACCGCCTTGATCCATCTTACCCGACCAGACATTTCCACAAACTTCTGCCTTTCCGCTCTGTGCGATAACCTGAGCCGATGCACCCCAAGGACAGCGGTAGTAGTTGAGCGCTTCGCCATTCACCGTCTTCACCTTTGCGCGCAGGAGTTCGCCTTCGGTAATACTGAAATCAATGACCGTACCATCTGCGACGGGTTTCCCGTCCTCGTCGTAGGCTTTTACGCGAACGGTTGCCCAGGCATTCTCACTGGCTGGAATTCGGTCGGGTTCGATGGTCATCTCCATGCGTACCGCCGGCAGCGCAACAACAAATGAGACTGCTTTGGGGAAGGCGTGATTCTTGTGAATGTTCTGAAAAGTCACCAGCGCGCTGTGGGTGCCGCTCCCGAGTTTCTCTTTCACTTCCACTGTGGCCATCTTGCTCTTGGCATCATAGGAAAAAGGCACCTTCTTGCCATTCACGCTGACCTGTATGCTCTCTTCGAGAATCCAATTTCGATCTGCCGCCCAGCCGCCTCGTGCCGACAAACCATCATTGATTCGAAATTTCAAAGTTGGCGTTCCGGTCTCGACTCGATCACCATCTCGTGGTTCTGTCATGCGGAAGAACGGCATTCCACCGTTGACATACCGGGCAATACCCAGGAAGTATCCATAGGCTTCGCGCTGATTGTACCAGGCGTTGGCCAGCCGCTTTTCCTCTTCCGCATGAGAATGAAAGGACGCTTCACAGAGACAGGCCACGCAATTGAGCCCTCTGATGACGCCGAAACCGGCTCCTGGATACATCAGATAGTCGGACATCAAGCCTCGCGGATGGGTTTGCGGAAGTCGCAGTTCTTCCTCAACCCCAATCTGAATCTGTCTCGCCAGATCGAGATTTGCAGGGGCAGAATCCGGATCGGCATGAAACCAGGTTGTCGTATAGTTGACCTTATCGCTGCCGGTCGCGTTGTGGTGCAGAGACACAAAGATGTCGGCGTTGTTCTCATTGGCGATCTGCACTCTTCGGCTCAGGCTGACATCCTCGTCTCCATAGCGCGTCATGATCACTTCTGCACCCGCTTCCTCAAGCAGCTGACGCAGAAACACCGCCACACGCCAGTTGACCGCCGCCTCCCGAACTCCCGTCTTGGGGCCTGCCTTATACCCTTTCAGGTGCGCGTCTCCACCATGACCCGGATCCAGACAAATCTTCAGGCCTTTCAGGTTTTTGGCGTAGAGCGGGATTACCAGCGGGCCTCTGTCCCAGGTCGCCCACTGCTCCATCGTGACCTTCTTTTGGACGCGGTACTCACTGCAACCACAAAGGCAACCCACCATCACGACCGTCACACAGACCAATGCTCTCTTGCTTATCATCTTGCGCATCCTTTCAACCGCCGCCGCTACGCCGCCTTCTTCTCTTTCTTGCCGAACTCTGCATCCAGAGGGATGAACAGCAGCATCAGGAATCCCGGAATGGTTGCGATCAAGACCCAGACAAAGAACGCCTTGTATCCAATACACTCCTGAACCCACCCGCTGAGCATTCCAGGAATCATCATCCCCGCCGCCATAAATGCGGTTGCAATGGCAAAGTGGACGGTCTTGTGCTTCCCCTCAGCAACCATGATCATATAGAGCATATAGGCCGTGAAACCAAAGCCGTAACCGAACTGCTCAATACCAACACACAGGTTGATGATGAACAGATTGTCCGGTTGAACCCGTGACAGATAAACATAGACCGCATCGGGAACATTGATCGCCAAAGCCATCCACCAGATCCATTTCTTTAGTCCGTGCTTGGCTGCCATAAAGCCGCCAAGAATTCCACCCACGGAAAGACAAATCAGACCGACAATACCGTAGGCAGTTCCCACCTGTCCCGTCGTCAATGCCAGGCCCCCGTTCTCCTGGGCATCCAGCAGGAACGGCTGCGCCAACTTCACCAGTTGTGCCTCTGCAAGACGATACAGAAGCAGAAAACCGATCATCGCAATGATGCCTTTCTTTTGGAAGAACGAGGCAAAAACCAAGCCCGCTTCACGGACAAATTCCGCGTAGCCCGGCCTGGACGTACCATCCGCACCGTTGTCATGGCTGGACTTGTCACTGAACGGATGGGGAAGAACCACCGAATGATAAAGGAACAGCACAATAAAGAGCGCAAAAAGCACAACGAACGTCACAATCCAGCTGAGCGGAATATTTCCTGCTGTTGCCTTAAACATGGCTTCGGATTCATCGCGCAGGTTATGGTGCAGCTGAACCACCGAAGCCACTGGACGATTCCAATTGTCTTCAGTGAACACAAAGCGGGTTCCTTCGATAAGGTTGATGCTCTTGTCACCGCTCTTGCGTCCAAAATTCACCGAGACCTGTTTCCCCGGCTCAGGCGGTGCTGCCAGGTGGAATAGAACCACCCCCAGATTTCCAACGGTCTCCCGAGGCACGGGTGGCTTGGGAGCAAAATTGCTCTTGAGCCATGAAGCCAACGGTTCGGAAATACTGCTCGACCAGACCCGTCCTATCAGCCCCTTCTCCTTGGCCTTTTTCTCCGCATCTTCGGGAGGCTTCTGTCCTTGTGCCAGGTTCCACTGCTTGACGTTGGCGACGACTCGCTTGGAATCCTCAGCCCGAACCGCTTCAATGGCAATGGGCATCTGATTGGACTCTGTGGAAACAACCAAGCGATTGTCGCCTTGCTGCGCGGAAATGTTTGCAGCCAGACTCTGGATCTCCGATTCGAAATCCAGTTCTTCACGACCGAACCGCTCCAGATAAGGGTTGGAGGCAGGGGAGGTCACCGCCTTGACAGTAAGGTTGACGGGAGGCAGTCCGCTGTGCTCTTCAATGTAACCAGCCAACACGACAAGCAGACCCGTTCC
>JAKQFZ010000966.1 GCA_029558215.1 Candidatus Omnitrophota bacterium | reverse complement strand
TAGCTCAATTGGATAGAGCATCTGACTACGGATCAGAAGGTTACAGGTTCAAATCCTGTCGGGCGCGCTTACAACAAGTCCTTTACAACGCGCCCATAGCTCAATTGGATAGAGCGACTGACTTCGGATCAGTAGGTTGGGGGTTCGAGCCCCTCTGGGCGCGCTTCTTTAATCCCAGATTCTTAACAATGTAACTCACCACCACTCTTTTGTTTGAGAAGGTCGTCGGTTCGGTTCCGATGAGTTGCTCCAAGACTAACGTGATGTGATCATTTGTGCTGCTCAGCAATTGTGGCATCCTCGCTTCAGGCAGAATTACAGCCGACTCCCTGCCACAACTGCTTGCATGATGGTCATCGTGGTATTAGTATCCCGAACAACTGACAAACCTTATGATGAAAGGGCTATTGGACAAATGGAATTCAAGATTGCGAAGCGTTCTGAAGACTACTCCCGATGGTATGGAGATGTCATCGCTGCGGCTCAGTTGGCAGACTACTCCCCTGTGAAGGGATGCATGGTCATTCGACCCAACGGATATGCCATCTGGGAGAAGATACAACGTGCCTTGGACGATCTGTTCAAGGCGACGGGGCACGTCAATGCCTATTTCCCACTCTTCATCCCCGAGTCCTTCCTCAAGAAGGAAGCCGAGCATGTCGAAGGTTTTGCGCCTGAATGTGCAGTGGTTACACATGGTGGGGGTGAGAAACTTGAAGAGCCTCTGGTTGTTCGACCGACTTCCGAGACGATCATCTGGAGTTGCTATCGCAACTGGATTCAGTCGTATCGGGACTTGCCACTGTTGATCAACCAATGGGCGAACGTGGTTCGTTGGGAGATGCGGACGAGACTCTTTCTGCGCACGACGGAGTTCTTGTGGCAGGAAGGCCATACGGCGCATGCAACCGAGACCGAGGCGCAGGAGGAAGCGTTCAGGATGCTGGGAGTCTACAAGCAGTTCGCCGAAGAAACTATGGCGATGCCCGTGCTGACCGGGGAGAAGACACCCGCACAGAAGTTTGCCGGTGCGCGTCACACTTACTGCATCGAAGCCATGATGCAGGACAAGCGGGCACTTCAATCTGGTACTTCACATGACCTGGGGCAGAATTTTGCCAAGGCGTTCGATGTTCGGTTCCAGAACGAGCAGGGACAGCTCGAATATGTCTGGGCAACCAGTTGGGGCGTTTCAACGCGTCTCATTGGGGGTTTGATTATGACGCATAGTGACGACAAGGGACTGGTTCTGCCACCGGCTTTGGCTCCCACTCAGGTTGTCTTTGTGCCGATTCTGACCAAGGACGCGGAGACCGTACTACAGGCGACTCGGCATCTGGCGGATACGATTCGACCGGTCGCTACGGTTCAGGTGGATGATCGCACGAACGTCTCTCCCGGATGGAAATTCAACGACTGGGAGCAGCGTGGCGTGCCGATTCGGTTGGAGGTTGGCCCGAAAGACCTGGCCAAGAAGCAGGTCGTCTTGGTGCGTCGAGACACTGGGGAAAAACAGTTCGTTCCTCAGGAGACTCTGCCCGAGACTATTGCGATGACACTTAGGACCATGCAGCAGGATTTGTTCAACCGCGCGAAATCCCTGCGGGAAGATAACACCATCTATCTGGATGACTACAAGCAGTTGTGCGATCTGTTTGCTGAGAGCAGCGCCTTTGTCAAAGCCCATTGGTGCGAGTCTCCCGACTGTGAAGCACGAGTTCAGGAAGAGAACAAAGTGACGATCCGTTGTGTGGAGTTCGACAGACCTCAAGAGGCAGGAGCCTGTATTGTCTGTGGAAAGCCATCACCGGGAAGGGTCGTGTTCTCGAAAGCGTATTAGATCAGCCTTCCTCATGCTGCTGTGCGTACTTGAGGAAACACGTTTCTGATCCCTTTCTCTCCTGCGGGAGAGGGTTTGGGGTGAGTTGGGTTCTCGGGTGGTTCCTCGTGACACAAAAT
>JAKQFZ010000963.1 GCA_029558215.1 Candidatus Omnitrophota bacterium | reverse complement strand
CCGGATCATACCATCTCGCGTGGAAGTAGTAGAGACCGGTGACATCATCGTACATCTTGCCGGTGAGGTGTTCTTTGGGCGCGGAAGATGACATCGGTTCCCAAGGCGTGGACGCGGGCACTGCCCGCCCGAAGGCGTCCTGTTCCCAATGAGATGTATTCCCATAGGAGTCAACTGTAGCAACCACGTTCCCCAGGGCATCGTACATATACCAATACTTGTCCGACAAAACGCCTTGATCATAAGAATGGCACTCGACGATCTGCCCGATTTGCCCAGGCGCATGCACAAAAACATTCATCGGACGCCAGGGATCATTTTCGTCAATTCCGTTCGGCGGCGAGTCATCGTCATACCGCTCATCAATTCTGAGCAGGCCAGCGCCTGCAGGCGTGTGGGCTATGCCCACTCCTGCAAACACTTGCTCATAGGAAGAAACAGACTTCATGGAAGTCTGGTTTCCCAGAAGCAGATTCAGACCGTCGTATTCGTAGCGAAGCCAGGAACTCATCATGTTGCCAAGTCTCTCATATTTGAGGCGCATGGTCAAATTCTTCAGGAGGTGGGGCGGCTCGCCCCGCTGTCCTTCCAAGGGGGAGTGGGCATCTTGCCCGCTGTTCTTCATCTCATTCGCGGGCGAGACGCCCGCGCCCCCTTTCGGGAGCAAGATGCTCTTGCTCCTTTACCCTCATCCCGACGTTCTCCGAGATGGAGAAGGAGGTTGTGATGCGGGCTTCCAGCCTGCCTTTCTTCGTAAGAGTTCGACCTTCAGGTTGCTCTTGAAAAGGAGCACGCTGAAGCGTGAACTCCTACGAGGAGAACAACTGATGGGTCACCACCCATCCTACGGCTCTCGTTCCACCGTACTCGACTACAGACTAGGGATCTAGGTGTACGGACTTCCGGTACAGATTGTCCCTAATCCTTTCACGAGCAACACTGACTGCAGCATGTTCGGGGTCTATGTGAATGCGGACCCTCCAGCAAACTTGCTTCTGATTACAGACCCATGTGTCGTCCTTGAACTCTACTTGAATACAATCATCTCTGGTTGTTGGTATTTTCTTGTGTCTTGTAAACTCGTAGCGCCACGCCAGATGAACGACTTGCTTCGATGCATTCGACCAAGTTGCCTCTCGATAAATCTCACCAAAAGGAAAGAGCCGATAGAACAGACAAGCAGTGCCGTCAGCGAGATCAAGAGTACAAACAGCAACAGGAATAACAGAGTTAAACTCTTCCTGCGAGTATCCATAGGCAAGAATCTCATCTTCGATGGCGGTGCAGATCCACTTGATCGCTTCCTCTGTTGCACCCCCTATCTGAAGATGCCCTGCACTTACCCATTCCACGTCAGCTGCATTTGGTGATTGCCAGAGTGAAGACGCATCGCCGTTGAACTCTTCTTCAGAACGTGCAGATCCAGTCCGTTGCAACCAGAGCAGCAAACCAACAAAAACGACAGACATCCACTTCTGCCAACCCATCTGACTCATCTCCAGCCTCCCTCTACGGGGCTTAAGTCGTAGAAGTTGATCGCAGCGTACTGGCATGTCTTGCCACATTTCTTGAACACCCCATACGACATTTTTGGATTCAGAGACTTCGTCCAGTAATCAAGTTCGGTCATTCGTAGGCGAACGTCTGGAGCACTGCTACCAAAAGGCATGTAGAAGTGAGTCAAAAACCTTGTACAGTGAGCAGAGGGATCCATACCTATTTCAAGCGCAGCCGAATACGATTGCGCATAGGCGTCTTTTGAACAAGGTGTGTTCAGATCACCTGGATCTGTAGGGGGCGCCATGCCTTCAGGTTTCCCTGCCCTCTTTCTGAAATGGAGTACACACCCGATTGTCTTGCGTGCGCTATAGAGCATTGCGATCGTACTACCACCTTCAGAACAGGGCAAAAGAGTGCTTGTCTCATTGAAGATAATGTTAGCCCAACGCTCCGTTACCCCAGCTTCTTCAGCGCCAGACGGGTCTACCCGCATCACCGGAGAGCTATCTGCGATCGAATATGGACTATCTCGAAGCAGTGGATCCCTGCTCACAAACCTCCCCACTTCCGGATCATACCATCTCGCGTGGAAGTAGTAGAGACCGGTCACTTCATCGTACTTCTTGCCGGTGAGGTGTTCTTTCGGAGCAGGTGAGGACATCGGTTCCCAAGGCGTGGAACCGGGCACAGCCCGGCCAAAGGCGTCCTGTTCCCAATGAGTGGTATTCCCATAGGAATCAAGCGTAGCCACAACGTTTCCCAAGGCGTCGTACATGTACCAATACGTGTCCGACAAAACGCCTTGATCATAAGAATGGCACTCGACGATTTGACCGATCTGCCCGGGCGCATGCACAAAAACATTCATCGGACGCCACGGGTCATTTTCATCAATGCCGTCGGTGGGTGAATCCCCGTCATACCGCTCATCAATTCTGAGCAGATTCAGACCGTCGTATTCGTAGCGCAGCCAGGAAGACAACGTCTGTCCCGCATCACTGTATTCAATCCGCTCAGTCATCTCTCCACCACACGACGGACAATAGCGATACTCGACCTTCCGATCATTCGCCGTGCCTGAAGCGTCCTTCTCGACGCACACAAGCCGATCCTGAACGTCCCAAGTGTACGTCCACACGACATCCGTTGACCACGAACCATTCAGATGTTGCTCATATCGTCCGGTCATGTTTCCGTTTGCGTCATACGTGTAAAAGATGCGTTTGGTCGGATTTCCAAGCGGCCAGTACACGTATTCCAACTGCCCAAGTTCATTGTATTGATAATCGTATTCTTCCGAATCGCGACCGTCAACCCGATTTAACGTCTGCCGATTCCCGACGCGGTCGTAAGAATACTCGCGCGACCAGTAGAGTCGTTCCTGATACCCTGAGTAGGGAACATAACCGTTGTACCCGTTTCCCGTCTCGTCCACCAC
>JAKQFZ010000962.1 GCA_029558215.1 Candidatus Omnitrophota bacterium | reverse complement strand
ATGGCCTCTTTCTTGAACAACTGTCTCATAGAACTGAGCACTACCCACGCGCCTGCAAGTGCTCACCTACTCCTGATGTCGTGTTTTGGATTGCGTATGTGGGCGTTTTGTGGCTAATCTTGCGTCACTTCTAGATGGCTGGAGTCCGCACCGGCAAGGAGAGATGCATCAGGATGCGACAGAATAAACCGAGAAGAAAAGAACCGGTCTTCAGAACGATTGCAGGTGCCTTTGACACAGGATCTGCAGCATGGTGCCGAGGCACAATCATTTGTGGTAGAAGAGTCAACCTTCTATCGCTCTTGGCCGTCGTCATTCTCTGCTCGGCAAAGGACAATTTCCTGGACAAAGGTGAGAAAGGCTATATCGAAGACCCGAGTTCGGGAAAGAAGAAGATCATCAAAGACAACATCGAGCAATGAAATGAACGAACGACAGCGGTTTCGAGAGACGCTTCTTTTTGGAAAACCAGACAAGATCCCTTTTGCACCAGGGGGGCCGAGAGAGTCAACGCTCAAAGTGTGGCACCAGCAGGGGCTTCCGCAAGGCGCCAGTTATATGGCCACTCTTTTGGAAACTCTCGGAATCCAGATTCCACCGACGAAGCCACGAACGGATGTCGGTGTCTCCTTTCGGATGATTCCGGAGTTCGAGGAGAAGGTGCTCGAACATCGGGACGGTCATTATGTGGTTCAGGACTGGATGGGTGCCATCACCGAGATCTCCGATCAGTATGACTACACCTACATACGACACGCCAGAGATTTTGTCACTCGCAAATGGCACAAGTTTCCTGTGGAAAGCCGCGCAGACTGGGAGAACATGAAGTGGCGTTATGACCCGAAGACGCCTGCCCGCTTCCCAGGGAATTTTCTGGAGCGCTGCAACGCACTTCAAGATCGGGACTATGTGGCAACCATTCATTTCAACGCGCCGTTCTGGCAGCTTCGTGAATGGTGTGGCTTTGAGAATCTCTGTCTGCTGATGGTGGATGATCCGA
>JAKQFZ010000957.1 GCA_029558215.1 Candidatus Omnitrophota bacterium | reverse complement strand
TGCTAGACTTGAGGGCATCCTGGGTATCGGATACCGAACGAACACGGTCGAGGAGCTTGTGGACAAGTTCATCTACGAGTTCGACAACGCATCGACGTTCCATCGAAGAGGCGATGGCTATCGAGCACTCTACTTCCATCAGATCGCTCTTCACTGCGTGGTCCAGTTGCTCAATATGAAACTCGCTCAGGACCGTTTCCAGTTCCTGCCAAGGAACCTCTTGGTGAACATCAAGGATGGGACATTGCGTGATAGGCTGTACCGGTTGAACGGCTCCATGTTTCTGCCGGAAATGATTTCAAAGAAACGCGAAATGCTGGATCTCTTGTACGAGACATTGGAGGATCTCGGTTTTGAGAAACTAGCCGATGCTCGCGCAACGTGTGAACGAATCTATGAGCGGGACCGATACTGGAATCTGCGTGCTGTGAACACCTTTAACCCCAATGTCCGTTGGTCAAATCTCCTTCGCTCCTCAGCACCTGCGCTTATGAATGAGGACATGCTTGAGGCCTTGCTTGCTGATCATGAGGTGCATACAGTTGTCGATCTTCGAGCCCCCAGGGAATTGGAAGAGCATCCCCATCCACGAGAAAGATGGCCTATCGAACGATACGTGCATGCTCCATTGGATCCATGGAGTCAACCGGATTGGTTCAAAGCGGCGGAGTACCAGGAGGGCGGTAGCCAGCAGGTAGCCTATCGCTTCTTTGCACTTGCTTGTCGTGAGAGTATTTGCGCGGCGTTTCGCGCACTGACCGAAGTGCCAACCGGCAAGGGCGCTTTGATACACTGTCATGCAGGAAAGGACCGAACAGGTATTCTGGTCACATTGCTTCATCTCGTCGCCGGAGCCGATCAAGAATCTACACTGTCAGACTACTTGGCTAGCGAGTCGGATACGTACAGCTACAATCTCCAAATAGTGTTGGACATCATTGAGCAAGAGGGTGGCATTGAACGGTATCTCTTGAACTGCGGACTATCTCCGGAGGAGTTGGATGCCTTGAAGAATCGGATGTGTCACCCGTAATTGAACTGTTCAGAATAGAACGAAATTGATCTTCACGAAACCAGTCAGTCATGCTTGATATAGATGGAGCCATTGATTGGAGGATGATCCGGGTAGCAAAGGATGG